>JBMTLP010000310.1:0-4588 GCA_049433245.1 Pirellulales bacterium | reverse complement strand
TCCCCCCAAGAACCCAGGCGACGCGATCGCTGAGGGTCTCTATGAGTTTGAGGTTTCTCCGCTGGACGATGCACCGGCCACCCGTTGCCTCGTCCAACTCCCCCCCGAATACGACCCGCTCCGCCCGTATCCCACCGTGGTGAGCCTGCATGCAGCGTGGACCACCCCAGAGCAGCAGATCGACTGGTGGTCTGGCATGCCGGGCCCCAACAGCATTCGCCTCGGCCAGGCCACGCGGCACGGAGTGATCGTGATAGCGCCCGCCTGGACCGCATCTTCCAAGACGAACCATACCTATGGGGCGGCTGAGCATGCGGCAGTGCTGGCTTCGCTGCGAGAAGCCAGCCGACGCTTCGCGATCGATACCGATCGCGTGTTCCTCTCAGGACATTCGATGGGGGCCGACGCTGCGTGGGACATCGCGCTTGCCCATCCCGACCTATGGGCCGGTTTGGTGCTCTTTGCGCCTGCCTCCGACCGCTACGTTTCCCACTACTGGGAGAACGGTCGCCAACTTCCGATGTACGTCGTCGGCGGCGAACTGGACACGGGCCGGCTCGACGTCAACGCCATGGATTTCGATCGGTATCTCAGGCGATCTTTCGATATGACCTACGTCGAGTACCTCGGCCGCGGCCACGAGAACTTCTCCGACGAGATCCTGCGGGTGCTGGACTGGATGGGACGCAAGCGGCGGTCCTTCTTCCCAAAGAACTTTGAGACGGTGTCGATGCGTCCTTGGGACCGGTTCTTCTGGTGGACGGAGTTTGAAGACCTCCCGCCGAGAACGATGCTGCTACCAGCCCAATGGCCACCACCCGGCGGCTATCGCTCCGCCACGATCGAAGCGCAACTCACTCCCGGCAATACCATCAATGTCCGCAGCGGCGCGGCGCGCACCGTGGTCTGGCTCACGCCAGAGTTGGTCGATTTCAGCAAGCAGCTGACGGTGCAGATCGACGGTCAGCGAGTGTTCCGCGGCGTGCCGCGACCAGACCTCTGGACGATGCTGGAAGACCTGAGGCTGCGGGTCGATCGGCAGCATCCTTTCTGGCAGGCCATCGACACGAGCGCGGTCCAGTAGCCTGGGGTAGGGGATCCGCCCACACAAAGCGGACGCAACTCACAGCTGCTCAACCGCCTCGAGCGGGGCGCGGTCGGCAACTTCCGGCTCCTCGACCGCGGTTTCCTCGGCATCGCCCGCCTCAGCAGGAGCGGCCCCGGATTCGACCGTTTCCGTGTCAGCAGGGGTGTCCGACTCCTCCGAATGCCGCGGCAGCGATAACCCGGTGATGTACCAGCCATCGTCGATGGAAGTCATGCCAGCCCCGACCGTGCCGAGATACTTGCGAATCTCCTCAAAGTCAGGCAACGAACTGCCGTCAATCTTCTGCTCCCGCACCGTGTTTGCTTCGCCATCGTCCAGGAGCAGGTTGATCGCTTGGCCGATCATGCTCTTGGACTTCGGCATCGCTCCCTGACGAATCGTTTCGTAGGCAGTGCGAATCGTCTCCTCAACGCGACCGAACGAACGCAGCGCCATCGGGTTGGGCATCACTCGTTGAATTTCCTGGGTGACCCGCTGGTAATCCTCCGTTCCAGCCAGACCTTCCCCTTCTTTCGCCGCCGTCAGCACGTGCTCGAGGAAGTCGCGATGCGAGGCGATCATCAGGAAGCCTTCCGCTACCGTCACAGCCGAGTGCGGAAGCAGTCGCTCTTCGCGCTCGCGGAGCCGCTGACGATTCCGTGGGCCTCGCCGATCGCGATCCACCACGGGAGGCGCGAGCCCTGGGGTTTCGATCTCCAGCATCGGAAGTTCCGTGGAACGATCGATCAGTTCCCAGATCACCCTTCCATCAAACTCAACCTCCTGCATGTCCGGATCGGTCGACATGCTCTTGGCGACGGTAGCAGCCACGCGTTCAGGATCGTCGGCCTCGATCGCAATGAGCAGCCGCTCGCTGTCGACGTCAACGGGCACGTTGGCATGCGTGACGACCACCACGCCCCCGCCGAGTGCCTGAATCAGGTCGAGCTCAACGTCGATCTGAGGACCATCGGGATCTTCCTTCAGGCTCGCGATGACATCCTCAAACACTCCCTTTTCTCCCACCATCTCGTCGACCAGCGTGCCGGCAGAGGCGAAGGCGTTTTGCATGTCCCACCGAACGGCTACCCAACTCGACGCGTCACGTGGCACCCAGTGCGGCGGTTCGACCGCTTCTGCATTGGGAAACCGCAACATGCGGGCGGCGAGATTGAATCGCTCCGCGCTGTCAGACTCACGCCCATCGAGCGGTGGCGCGTACACCATCGTGTGATGCCTGAACTCGTAGACCCCGTCGTCGAAGTGGACATAACCGCCGACAGCCTGGATGGCATCAAACCCTTGGCCGGCGAGAATATCGAGATAGTCCGGCCCCTTTCGCTCTTCACGAGGGGGGTACGTTTCCCGGCTCGCAAATGCGTAGTTGATGGGGTCGATAAACCAGCGAATGGGGTCGGCCTCTTCGGGCACTTCTGCCGAACAGCGAGCGCGAATCGCCTCAAAGGCAGGCACCGAAGCCAAGCAGTCCTCTCGCCCTTCAGCGAGTGAGGCAACGGTCTCAGCCACGACGCCAGCGTGATCACCCACGATCAGGCACTCGGGCAGGTGTGCAAACGCGACAGCCCGGCGAATTGGCTCGGGCCCATCTTCGTCGAGTGGCAGGGCAAAGACGACCACTTCGGGCGCGGCTGCGTCTGCCGCCAGTTTCGTCGCCCCACGCTCTTCAAGACGCTCGCCGATCTGTTTCACGAGGGCTTTGGTTTCTTCCGCATGGCCGGTCGTGTCGACCAGCACGAGCGTTGCGGCAGCACGTGGCGCTGGCTCCACAAGGGCTAGGGTGATCTCGCCACCTGGGATCTTCTCGAGATCCTCGAGCGTTAGGCCGAGTTTCCCCAGCCTGTTGCGTCCTCCCTCACGGAGCTGATTGCCGAAACTCGTCACAAACGGCTCGAGCACAGGGTCGTTCAGCAGTTCGCCATAGCTCGTTGCACGAAAGCTTTCACGAAACCCGGCGGGGTCGGCAATGCTGATCCACCCGCGGGTTGTCGCGGGCAGGACCTTCTCACTGGCAGTGAAGCCCGCTGCCGACGCCATTGGGCAAGCCCCTGCCAGGGCGATCGCAATCACCGCGGAGGCACGCGACAGGCGACGGAAGAACGAGCTAAGTGAGAGCGAGCGACGTGGTGCGAACACGAAAAACTCCTTCAGGTGATGGCCCCGGTGAGGACGCGAAGGTCCTGGCGCACGTCGTGCGCGGAGTACGGGTTGTATCGAGCAAGTCGACCCGATTTCTCAACTCAAAACGGGCTGGATGCTGTAGATGGACCGCCGTGAGTTGCCTGACCGCCACAAGCGGCCGCCCGAGCTTGGTCGTCATTGTCAAGGACGCAAACCGCAGAGCACGCCACCTACCCACTTTGCCAACCGCAGTGAGTCAGGCAGCTGGAAGTCCACCGACCGCACTCAGGCGAATCCCAAGCACGGCCAGCCCCCAGATCACGATGGCTGCTACAGCAAACGCCGTCTCTCCTGAAAGCCAACGCTGCCGCACAGCCGCTCGCGTCCCTTCCGCCACGACAACCACCACTGCCATCGCGGCTGCAGCGAGAACTGTTTCCACGGTGCGGGTGGCCGGGACCAGTAGCACCGCGATGAGGAGAGGCCAGCCCGTGACCACCACCGCCAGCATCGAGCGTTGCCATCGCTGCCGGAACGACCGGCGTCCGCCCGCTTCCCCAACGATCGCGAACCAATCGTCTGCCGATGCTCCCGGGGAGGTGAGGAAAACTTCCGGGAGAACGAGACTTGCCGCGAGCAAACCGCCAGCAAGCCCATACAGCCCGACTTCTGGTTCACTGGCAAACAACCAGCGCACCATAGCGACGAGCACCACCGCCATCATCAGGCGAAAGAACCAGCGGCGAAGTTCGGAGTGCCCAAGCATCGCACTTCCGGCCGTCCCCTCGCGGGATAGCGACACCGAGCGATCCACCTGGGCACTTGCCGCAACGAGCCCCATCGCCAAGCCAACCCAGGCCGCGAGAAAACGACCAATGCCAACGCCCATCTGCCACGCGTCAGGCCAGTGAGAAGCGATCACACTCGCCACGACGGTCAGGGCAAGCGTGCCGCTGATCCCATCCGAAGTCGAGCAGCCAAGCCGCCGGCACGCACCGAGGAGCAAGCTCGCACCGAGCAGTCCACCCAGGCCAGCCGCCGCCACCTTGGGCTCGCCGAGAACCCACATGCAAGCCATCACCAGGCTCGGCCATAACCCGCGTTCCAGACTCCACGCCCACGCCACAAGTCGCTCCCGGCCAGGCACGCCGATCAGCCCGGCGGTGAGCGGGAGATGCCCTATCGCCATGACGGCGGCCAACACTCCGGTGGCCCACCCCAGGGGCAACACGAGGTGCGAGGGAAGGTCCCGCAGGGCGAGAAGCCCAAGCACGGGGCACGCTGCTGACAGCCAGCAAGCCCATCGACGCGCATCCGAGGTCGCGAGCCTCCCGATCAGCCGCAGCAACACCCACCAAGCCC
>JBMTLP010000309.1:0-4610 GCA_049433245.1 Pirellulales bacterium | reverse complement strand
GCGTGCCCCGACAAAGCGCGTGAAATCTTCCCCCGGTTCGCCGACGGCTGCGGTGGCCTGGTCAATTTTTTCCCGCGCTGCAGTCAGTTCCTTTTCGAGTTCGCCGATGGCTCCTGCATCCTGCTTGGAGGTTGCCGCCGCCAACTTTTCGTTGATTGCGGTCATGTTGCCCCAGGCGAGCAAGCGAGCCACTTCTCGCTCGGCTTTGACCGCGGCCTGGGCTGCGGTGGTTGCTGCCACGTGAAGTTCGGCCGTGTCTGCTGTAGGTGCATCCTCAACCGCCCAGGCGGCGCGGCTTGCTTCCACCCGCTGCTCGACAGCCGTGAGCTGGGCTTTGGCTATGGCGAGGGCTTGCTCGTTGCCGGCCGCCTCTGCCGCACGAACGGTAGCCTGTGCATCGGCGACCGCGTTCTCCAGCACCCAGCTCCGTCGTGCGGGTTCCACGGCTGATTTCGGCAGCGGCACAGGCTCGATCGACAGTGGCGCGAACCCAAGAATCGCAGGCACGCCAGGCTGGAGTGGCTGCGACGTATCGGGCTGTGCGTCGTTGCCCCGAATGAATCGGTAGGTCGGTGCCTCGAGCAGCGCGTCGAACACACGCGGGATCCCGTCGGCATCGAGATTCTGTTCCCCTGGAACCATGTCCATCCGCACGTGAAGTGGTTCGAAGAACGCGCGAAGGCGGTAATAGTCTTCATGCGAAATGGGATCGTATTTGTGGTCGTGGCACTTCGCGCAGTTGGTGGTGAGGCCAAGCAATGCCTTTCCCACGTGCTCCACCGTGTCATCCATCCAGGGCGTGCGGTTGAAGAGAAACCAGTTGCGAGCGAGAAAGCCCGTCGCACGCAACGAGTCGAGGTCGTCAGGGGCCAACTCGTCGGCTGCGAGCATCATCCGCACCATCTCGTCGTAGCCCACGTTGTCGTTGAGAGCCTCCACGATCCAGTCACGGAAGTGCCACATGTGTTTCTGGCTATTGCGGAGCTGATCGCCGAGACCCCACCAGTCAGAGTAGCGCCAGATGTCCATCCAGTGCCGTGCCCAACGCTGGCCGTATCGAGGATCGGCGAGAAGTTGCTCGACGAGCGCGTCGTACCAATCTGGGGCCGTGGCGGTAGAGATCGCCGACAGCTCCTCAGGGGATGGTGGCATGCCAATCAGGTCGAGATACACGCGGCGCACGAGCACCTCGCGGGCGGCCTCCGGTTGAGGCGTAAGGCCTGCGGCCGAGAGTCGCTCGCCGACGAAAAGGTCGATAGGGTGGCGTGTGGTGCTGGCATCGCTGTCGTCTGGCGCGGGGATGGCGGGACGGATGCGTGGTGAAAACGCCCAATGGTCTCGTGGGTCCGCTTCGGGTTGCTCGTCAATCGGCGCGGGGCAGCCAGCATCGATCCACGCAGCGATCGAGGCGATTTCCGCAGCCGAAAGGGCTTCGCCTTCACCTTCCGGAGGCATCCGGGTCGCTGGGGCGGGGTCGGTGACACGCGAGATGAGCAGGCTCTGCGTGTGGTCTCCCGCCACAACGGCTGGCCCCGAGTCGCCACCACGTTGGATCGCTGCAGCAGTGTCGAGCCGCAGTCCCGCCTCTTGGGCGAGGGCGCCATGACAGGCCTGACAGCCTCTGGCAAGCAGCGGCTTGATCGTGGAAAGGTAGAGTTGCTCTGCGTCGCCCGTGGTGGGATCGGCACCACGCGAGATCGTCACAGAGACGCTGAGCAGGCAGCTGAGGAGAATCCATCGCATCATGGCAGCGGCACCTGCACGGGATGACGAAGGTAGCCGACAAGATCACGAACATCGTTGTCCGAGAGTTGATCGAGAAGGCCCTCAGGCATTGGGGAGCGATCGGTGGGCGTGACCATCGCAATCTCTTCACGGTCGAGCACGATCCGCTCGGTGGGCGTGATCAGGGTCACCGTGCGATCGCGTTCCTCAGCGACCACGCCAGAGAGCACGCGACCATCTTCAAGTTCCAGGATCGAGAGCCGCCAGTCGCGATTCACCACGCCAGACGGGTTGAGCAGGTTTTCTGCGAGGTAACTCAGGTCATGGCGTCCGGATCCGGTCAGGTCTGGGCCGAGGTCGCCCCCCACGCCAAACAGACGGTGGCAGGAACTGCATGTCTGTTGGTAGACGGCTCGACCTCGTGAAAGCGACGCAGATGTTGGGCTGTCTGTGTCGGCCAGTCGGGCCGTCCAGGCAGCAACGCGGGCTTGGGTGTCTGACGTCTGTTCTTGGACACGCCCCCATAGCCGCTCGGCCTGGGCGGTGAGTGGCTCGTTGCCCAACGCGTGGAGCTGTCGAATGTGGTAGGCCGTCAGAGCAGAGGCAGCGACCCGACCTTGTTCGATGGCATCGAGCAGATGCTGGGCATACCGGGAGCGGGACACGAGCAGGGCAAGGATGTCACCTTGATCAGAGCGTGTCGCTCGCCGGTAGGCTTCGACGATCAGCTGTGCCGCGTGGTCGTCGTCGAAGGCGGCGAGACCCTGTGCGGCAACACCGGCCAGGTAGCGGTCCCCAACGAGTTTTTCGCACACTTTCCGCAGCGATTCGCGAGCCTGGGCCGTCTCTGATTCGGAGGAGTCACCCACGGTCGCGATTCTGTTGGCCGTTTGCAGCGACCGCACCGCGGCCTCGCGGGCTGTCAGCGGTTGGCTGCGATCCACGGCGATTTCGACGAGCACGTCGAGGGGCTGGCCCTGACCGAACAGGTCGGCAAGTTCGGCAGCGAGGAGGCGGCAGTCCTCTGCCTCGCTCGACGCAGCGAGCTGCGGGATCGCCTGAGCCACGGCTTCCCACGACGCAGGCTGCGGTACTCGACGCCATCCCCGCCAAGCATCGGCACACCCGACCAGCACGTCTCGCATCGTGGCGGCATCTGCGGATTCCGCGGCGGCTCTCAGCACGCGATCAAGAGGTGCTCCATCGCCGTCACTCTGCTCTGCCAGTCGGCGGGCGATGAGACGTCGCGTGTTGGGCCAACGGCATGCTTGAAAGACGGGAGCAAGCGCGGCTGGATCTGCATCGGCTACCGGGATCAGCGCGTACCAGACCAGCAGCGGCAGGTTGTGATCCGCAGCATCTTCATGGCGAGAGACGAGGGCGGCCGCCAGGGCTGGGCGATGCGACAACGGAAGACGCTGCAGGGTGGAGGCAAGCGCCAGCCGCACGAGCCCAGAGGCGTCATCACGCGCCATCCGGATGAATAAGGGAAGGAGTTGGGTCGCCTCGTCGTTGACACGGGCTGCGGTTTCGCTGTTTTGAAACACCGGTCCGAGGGCGGCGTCGAGCGGCCATGTTTCCGAGAGGAGCCGGACAACCCAGGTGCGGCAGTGTTCGTTCGCATGCTCAGCAAGCTTGATGAGATCGCTCTGACTCAGCGCCCGGCACGCGTGGAGGGTGAGCAACGCACGCACCACCACAGCCGATGCCGAGAGGGTGCGGTCGCGGTCGATCTGCTCGCCGGAGGCCAGTTGCTCACGCAGGTGCTGCACCGCATCTGCGTCGATGGGCCTCGCGGCCGCACGCTCGGCAAGCATCAGTCGCGCCTGATGAGCGTGCCATCCACTCGGCTCACCCTGGAACTGCGCAAGCTCGGCATCGCTGCACGCACGCAGGTCAACCTTCGATGAGACCATCGACGAGTGTTCGTGACGGATTTCATAGAGTCGCCCGCTGCTGCGATGCACGCCATCGTGCTCATGGCACTCGCCCGTGTCGCTCCAGTCGAGCACGACCACACTGCCGTCAGGGCGAGTCGTCAGGTCGATGCCACGAAACCAGCTGTCGCTGCTGACGGCGAAGTCTGGTTCATGCTTCGCAACATAGCCGCTCCCCTGCCTCTCGAGCGATTCCTGGTTGATGCGACGGCCGTGGAAGTTGAGAGTGAAGAGTTTGCCGTGATACGCGTCGGGCCAACTCGCACCCTGGTAGATCAGGCATCCGCTGTGGGCATGGCCGCCACCGAAGCTGTTGGCGGCTCCGTCCCGAGAGGCCTGCCAGCCAGCCCCCATGTCGAAGTGGTAATGGTCGGCATGCTGATCAATGAGTTCGTACGTCAGAGGATTGGGGTCGATGCCGTTGGCCTGGGCGAAGTGGGCTCCAGGAATCATGTGCCAGAGGTGGCCGTTGACGGTGTTGACGAAGAAACACTCCCCTTCGGCAGTCCAATCGTGCCCCCATGGGTTGGTTGTACCGGTGGTTAGCACTTCCACCTGCTTGCGATGGACGTGGTAACGCCAGAGTCCCCCCTCCATGGCATACCGCTGTCGATCGGGAGTGCCAGGTAGTCCGACGCGGGCCGGACAGGAGTGGCCACAGCGTCCGTAGAGCCAGCCATCGGGACCGAAGGCGAGCCCGTTGGCAAAGTTGTGGTGACTCGATGGCCCGATGTCGAAACCATCGAGAACCACCTCCGCAGGCCCATCCGGAACGAGATCGCCGTCGGCGTCGGGAATGAACAGAATCTGAGGAGGGCAGCAGAGCCACACGCCGCCATACCCCACGGCGACGCTCGTGAGCAGTTGCAGGTTGTCTGAAAAAACGACGGGCTGATCGAGGCGGCCATCACCGTCGGCGTCGTCAAACACGAGCACACGGTCGCGGAG
>JBMTLP010000308.1:0-4628 GCA_049433245.1 Pirellulales bacterium | reverse complement strand
GGGCTGGGGCCACGATGGTCCACGTCTCCAGCGTCGACGCTATCGGACTCCGCAGCGATGGGCAGCCCGCCGATGAAGACACACCTCCGGGCGGCCTGCACGAATGCCCGTACGTCACCACCAAGAGGGAAGCGGAAGCTACCGTGCTTGCCGATGTGGAGAGGGGCCTCGATGCGGTGATCGTCAATCCCGTGTTCATGCTTGGCCCGTGGGACTGGAAGCCCTCGAGCGGACGCATGCTCCTGGAAGTGGCTGCGGGCAAGGGCACGTTCGCCCCCCCAGGGTCCAACGATTTTGTTGACGTCCGGGATGTGGCGGAGGGGATCCTGCAGGCAGCCACGCGAGGCCGCACCGGACGTCGCTACATTCTGGGCGGGCACAGGCTTTCCTACTTCGACGCCTGGAAGTTGTTCGCTGAGGTTTCGGGACGCTGGCTTTGGCCCCGCGGTCGGCTGTGCGAATCGCGGGTTGGGTCGGTGATCTCGCCGGCATGTTTATGAAAAGAGAGCCCAACGTCAACTCGGCTGCAGCAGCCTCATCGCTCCTGCCCCACAACTTCTCAACAGAACGGGCCTGCCGTGAACTCGGCTATCGATATCGCTCGTTCGAATCCACCGTGAGCGACGCCTACGACTGGTTTGTGGAGCATGGCTACGCCCGCCCGGCCCGCAGCCGCGCTGCGGTCGCGCGATGACGTCGACTCCCCACATCCTCGTTGTTGAAGATGAGAGCCACCTGGCAATCGGGATCAAGTTCAATCTTGAGCAGGAAGGCTTGAGCGTCCGCGTGGTGGGGGATGGCCAGGCTGCTCTTGAGGCCGTCGCCACGGCTGACCCACCGATCGACCTCGTCGTGCTCGACATCATGCTCCCAGGCATGAGCGGCTACGCGGTGTGTGAAGCGATTCGCAATGAAGGCAACACGCTCCCGATCGTGATGCTCACTGCCAGGACCCTCGTCGAAGACCGGATTCGTGGGTTCGACGCCGGCGCCGACGTCTACCTCCAGAAACCGTTCGACCTCGACGAACTGCTTTCGGTGGTGCGGAGCCTGCTCTCACGTCGCGGCCGACGCAATCCGCCCGACGACGATCAGGAACTTTTTCGCTTTGGCAGCAACACCGTTAACTTCGACACCTGGGAAGCTCAGCACGGTGACACGCCTGTGCGGCTGACGAACCTGGAGATGAAACTTCTCAAGTATCTCGTGGACCATGACGGCTCCGTGATCTCGCGACGCGAGTTGCTGGAACGCGTGTGGGGCATGACACACGCCCCCGCCACCCGCACGGTCGACACCTTCATCTTCAATCTTCGCAAGTCTTTTGAGGATGATCCGTCGACGCCGGTGCACTTCCTCTCGGTTCGAGGACGCGGCTACCGCTTCGTGGCGAAGCCTGAGTAGTCAACCGTCCTGGTAACGGCACCGGTCAGGCTCGACCCAACAAGGCCGCCGCCGCAGCCGACGGGTCGGCACTCTTGAGCAGCGATTCTCCCACGAGCATCGCATCGATGCCGGCGGCTTCCAGCCGCAGCACATCTTCGCGAGTACGAATCCCGCTCTCTGCAACCAACGTGCACGACTCAGGGACGCGATCACGTAGTTCGAGCACATGATCGAGGCAGGTGGTCATCGTGTGGAGATCACGATTGTTGATCCCGATGACGGTCGCGCCCGCCTCGAGCACACGAGGCAGGTGCTCCCCGGAATGGAGTTCGACGAGCGGCGTCATGCCGAGGGCGACAATCTCGTCGTGTAGGCTCCGCAGCAAGCAGTCATCAAGACACTCCGCGATCAAGAGCACCGCATCGGCGCCCGCAGCACGCGCCTGCTGCACCTGCAGCGAATCAATCACAAACTCCTTACGCAGAACCGGCACCGTGGAGACGGCGTGGGCAGCAGCGAGATCATCGAGCGACCCACCAAACCAGGCGGCATCGGTCAGCACACTGATCGCTGCCGCTCCAGCAACCTGATAGCCAGCCACGATCTCTTCGACCGTCACTCCCTCAAGAGGCCCGGTCAGAATCTCGCCTGCCGAAGGGCTCCTCCGCTTGAACTCAGCGATCAGGTTGATGCTTCCCGTTCGGGAAATCGCCCCAAAAAAATCGCGGGCAGGAGGGGCGGATGCCACACGCTTTTCCAGAGTTTCGCGATCAAGGAGACGCTTGGCCTCGGCAACCTCGCGATGCTTCGCTGCGATGATCTCGTCGAGCACAGTTGCCATGAACAGCCCCTCTGAAACCGAACTCAATGCCGAAAGTGACGGCGTCCCGTGAGCACCATCGGGATCCCAGCCGCTTCCGCCGCTGCGATCACTTCCGGGTCTCGCTTCGATCCACCCGGCTGCACGATCGCGGCAATCCCTGCAGCGGAAGCCAGCGCGATCGAATCCGGAAACGGGAAGAACGCATCCGAGGCGAGCACACCGCCACGAGCTCGATCACCGGCCTTCTCCAGCGCGTGCCTGACAGCATCGACGCGACTGGTTTGGCCAATCCCAGCCCCTACGAGGCTCGTTCCCTGACAAACGCCGATCGCATTGCTCGACAACCGTCGCACCATCGTAAAGGCAAACTCGAGTGGTGCCGCAAGGTGATCTGGCACCGCGATGGTGGTGGCCAGTTTCCAAGTTGATGGATCGTCCGCCTCATCGTCAGGCCGTTGCGCCAGCAGACCACCCGCCACACTGGTGAGTTCCAGGCCAGCCGTCGCCGCCCAGGCATCGCCAGGGGGAATCTCCACCAGCCGCACGCTCGCCCGCCACGTGGGTTTGGTGGTCAGCAGTTCCACCGCCTGCGGGTCAAAGGCCGGCGCTGCAATGACTTCCACGAAGAGGCCTGGTGCCAACAGCAACTCTGCGGCAGCCACGTCAAAGGGATGATTCACAGCCACGATCGAGCCGAAGGCACTCGTGGGATCAGCCTGCATGGCGGCCGCAAGCGCCGCTGCCACGGAATCGGCAGCCGCAGCTCCACACGGGTTGGTGTGTTTGACGACGATCGCGGTTGGATCGCCGACGAGTCCGGCGAGCCGAACCGCTGCATCGAGATCGGCGAGGTTGTTGTAGGAGAGTTCTTTTCCAGAAAGCTGACGCAAGCCCGCCAGCCCACCGTGGGTGCCGGCTGGCACGTAGAACGCGGCGGCCTGGTGAGGATTCTCGCCATAACGGAGTGACATTCGTTGCTCGAGATCAAGCGAGAGCCGCTGAGGAAGCGGCGACGGCTCACTCACCTCACTCGCCGGTTCGTCGGCAGCATGCTTGGCCATCCAGGCCGCAATCATGGTGTCGTAGGCGGCGGTATGTGCTATGGCATCGGCGGCCAGCTTTCGTCGCTGGGCGAGCGTGAAACCGCCGGCGGCCACCGCCTCGATCAACTCCGCGTACTGGTTTGCGTTGGAGATTACCGATGTGAACGCATGGTTCTTCGCCGCCGCCCGCAGCAGGCTGGGGCCGCCGATGTCGATCAGTTCGATCGCCTCGTTGGCTGGCATCGCCGCATCAGCGGCAGCCCGCTCGAACGGATAGAGGCTCACGATCACCGCATCGAACAGATCGATCCCATGCTCCGCGAGCACCTCGGCGTCGTCGGTCCGATCTCGCCGTGCCAGCAGCCCGGCAAAGATCTTGGGGTGGAGCGTTTTCACGCGACCATCGAGCACCTCCGGAAATCCCGTGATGTCGGAGACGTCTTCCACGTCGAGGCCGAGGGCCTGCAGGGCGGTGCGGGTGCCCCCTGTACTCGCCACAGCCACGCCGGCTTCGCGAAAGGCGGATGCGAGGTGCTCAAGGCCAGACTTATAGAAGACGCTCACGAACACGCGGCGAATCGGCACACGACTCCCCGATGGGTCGTGGGCTGGGGAGCGGGACGAAGCGGCACGGTCGGTGGGGGGTGTTGGTGCTGTCATGGCCGGGATTAGACCACGGCCGGACGGGGCGGTTCCAGCCCCTCGGCTTCATCCGCCTCCCCCAGAGCCCCTGTCCCAGTCGCTGCCGGGAGCGCGACGGCGAACCTCGTCCCCTTCCCCTCACCACGTGCATGGACCGCGACACTGCCCCGCAGGTGCCGGACGATGGAACGCACCAGAAACAGCCCCAGCCCTGTGCCGGGCGTGCTCCGTTCCAACTCACTTCCGAGTCGCACAAACCGGCCGAAGATCCGCTTTCGAAAGGCCGCCGGCACACCCGGCCCCCGATCGCTAATTGAGACTTCCACCATGCCCTTGGGGAGAGGCTTGGCGGTCACCTCCACCTGCGGCGAGGGAAGGGAATACTTGACGGCGTTGTCCATCAGATTGCGAAAGACAATCTCCAGGTCGGCCTGCCTGCCCCGCACCCCGGCAGCCCCGACGTCGAGCCGAATGCACTCTCGGGTCACACCGTGCCGCTTGGCGATCGCCGTCGCGATTGGCTCCAACAACGCCTCCAGTCGAACCTCCTCGCGGGAAGCGGCCGGACGCCGGTGGAGCGTTTGGGCTGCGTCGAGCAGATGGTCGATCAGGGTGTCGAGTCGCTGCACGTCTTCGAGCATGAAGCGATGAAACTCCTCCTGCTGCTGAGGTGAGACCTGCCGGCGGGTCAGCGTCTGCAAGTAGAGTTTGAGCGATGCGATCGGACTTTTTAG
>JBMTLP010000307.1:0-4655 GCA_049433245.1 Pirellulales bacterium | reverse complement strand
CGCCAGAGTACGCCCGTTGGGTGGCGGCGGTCTTTGAGCGGCTCCGCGAAGCTTTTTTGAACTACTACCGCCGTGATCGGCTCGAACTCACCGCCCCCAATCGACCCCTGGTCGTTGTGATCTTTGCCGATCGGCAGCGGTATCTCCAACACGTCCAGCCCACCTTGGGGACGAGTTCTCCGAACGTGATGGGCTACTACAACCTGATGACTAACCGCGTCACGACCTACGACATGACCGGGAGTGACGCGGTTCGCGATCGCTTGGGGGGGCGGCAGTCGGTGGGGCAAGCGATCGCTGCGAGCCCGGCAGCGTCGGCACTCGCGGCGACGCTCGTGCATGAAGCGACTCACCAACTGGCCTTCAATACGGGGCTTCATCAGCGTCTCGCTCCGATTCCCGTGTGGCTGAGTGAGGGAGTGGCGATGTACTTCGAAACGCCAGACCTCAAGGCAGAACGCGGCTGGCGCGGAATAGGCATGGTCAACCAGCAGCGGCTGACGCATTGGCGGAAGGCTCATCACCGGGATCTGCTCGCCCGCGTGATTGTCGACGATCAGGTGTTTCGCGATCCGGAAACGGCCCTCGATGCGTACGCAGAAGCGTGGGGACTGGCGTTTTTTCTGCTCAAGACCCGCCGAGCGGAATCGGCCGACTATCTCCGCCGGCTCGCGGCTCGCGGTCCGCTGAGTGACGACTCGCCAGAGCAGCGGTTGGCCGATTTTGAGGCCGCTTTTGGGGAAACCGTGGAGGCGATGGAGCCGGAGTTGGTCAGGTTTCTCGCCCGGCAGCGCTAGGCGGCAGGCGACGAGCCGGCTCGCACGGTAGGTGAGGCGAACTTTGCCGACTGTTCGGGCGAGTGGGGTTTTGTCAACGTCCGGGGTGTGCTCCGCCGATCCAAACCACGGCGGATGCTCTGTCCGTTGCGATGCTGGCGGGTGCGCTCGACGCGAACCTATGCTCAGTGGCTGGATTCAGGGAAGACAAGGCTCTAAGGGGGTCGGACGATGTCGACAGTGAGCAGATCGGATCAGACGGCCAAGCTGTTGCAGATCGCGCTGATCATCACAGTCGCGCTGCTGTTTGTGCTCGCTGTACTGTGTTACTTCGTTTTCGCTTCTCGCGCCGATGCCATGACCCAACTCGACGCGAAGAATCAGGAACTCAGCACGGCTCAGCAGACCGGCAGGCAGCAGGAGGCTGCGGCAAGCGAACTCAAGCGGATCCTTGGCTACCCTGAAAACAAGGCGATTGACGAAATCACCACCGAGACGACTGAAGCCTTCGGTGGAGATTACGCAGATTTTCAGGCCGATGCCGACAGTTACACCGAGTTGGGGTCGCGGTTGCTCTACGAAATTCGTCGTAAAGACGACGCCCTGTTGAAGGCGACCGCCGCGCTGCAGGCTGCTGAGCAGGGGCGGCAGGCCGCCGAGCAGGCACGCGATGATGCCAAGGCTGCCGCCGATCAAGTTCTCCAGCAGCGGGAGCAGCAGTTCGCGAGCAATGAGAACGATTTCAATCAGCGTCGGGGCGCGTTTGAACAGCAGCAGCAGCAACTGCTGCAGGGGCAGCAGGCCGCTCAGGATGAGTCGAAGTCGTACAAGGATGTGATGGACACGCTCGCTCAGGGGGAGAAACTGATTTCCTCGCAGTATCGCGAGCGGTATCGCGAGGCAGCCTCTGATCCTTCGTCTCAGGTCCGCTTGCTGTACGACCAACTCAACGATCAAACGGCTGAGATCACCAAGAAGAACCGACTGGTGGCCTCGCTCGGTGCTGCCAGCCAAGACGTGCAGGACTACCTCCTCAGGTCGATGCCTCAGGCTGACCGCGTCGATCGCTACGACGGACGGATCGTGGCCATCGACGAGGTGAATGGCACGGTGGAGATCGCCGTGGCAGCCTCGATGGGATTGCGTCCGGGGCTCGTGTTCCGCGTCTTCGCCGGCGATGACTACACGCCACTCTGGGCTGAGACAAAGGGCACAGTGGAGGTGATCTCGTCGCAAGCTGGGCGGGTGATCGCTCGCATTCGCGACGAATCAATGCGGAATCCGATCATTGCCGGTGATGGTGTGGCCACGCCGCTGTGGAGCCCAGGGATGCCGATGGATGTGGTGATCGTTGGGTTGGTTCGACTCGACGATGACCGACAGGAAGATTCCCAGGCTCTGACATCGCTCGTGGAGCGACTCGGCGGTCGGGTGTCGTCGGATGTGGAGGCATCGACGACGTTGCTCGTCGATGCGGGTCGGCCCATTACCCGTGGTGGCGATGATGATTCGCGAGAGCCTGTGTTCCGTCCGCAGGATGAGAAGCGGCGAAATGATCAGATCGACCAGGCTCGCCGATTGGCGATCCGCACCGTTGGCCTCGACGTCTTCCTCGACTGGCTCGGCCTGGATCTTGAGACCATGAAGACTGGACAGGCTGTCGACATCCCAGGCAGTCGGATGAGCCGCGAGGACGCGTCGGCATCGGTTGCCCCGTGAAGCGAATCACGAGCGCTGAATCCCGTGTTGCTTGCACGCGATGCTGCAGCCAGCCACAATCCGCCCAGGTAGGTATTCGGTCGGGGGCGGTCACGGGTTCCGTGGCTCGTGCTCCCGGCCTCCCCTGGGAGTGAGAGAGATGGCAGCGTTCTTGCGGTTGTCAGTGGTGTTGCTTGCGGGATGGTTGGTTGGAACCGGCGTCCGTTCGACGGCTGCTGAGCCCGCCGCCGACGAGCAAGGCTTTGTGTCTATTTTCGATGGCAGCCTTGAGGGCTGGGAAGGCAAGAGTGAGTTCTGGTCGGCGGCAGACGGTGCCATTGTTGGTCAGACCACGGCTGAAAACCCAACCAAAGGCAACACCTTCCTCTTTTGGCGTCAGGGCGAACTCGACGATTTCGAGCTTCGTCTCTCCTATCGCATCACCGGCGGCAACAGCGGTATCCAGTATCGCAGCCGCGACTTCGGTGACTTCGTCGCTGGCGGCTACCAGGCCGACATCGATTCCGGCACGACGTACTCCGGTATCAACTACGAGGAACGGGGACGCGGGATCCTCGTGACGCGCGGCAAGCGGATGGAAATCGCTACCGACGGCACGAAGACCGAAGGGGAGCCGATCGGGGAGAGCGACGCCCTGCAGGCCAAAATCAACCAAGGCGACTGGAACGACTATCGCATTGTGGCGGAAGGCCCGCGGCTGCGGCACTACATCAATGGTCAGTTGATGAGCGAGGTGATCGACCACGAAGAAGGGAAGCGTGTGGAGAAGGGCATTCTGGCTTTGCAGCTGCATGCCGGTCCCCCAATGAAGGTCGAGTTTAAGAACATCCGCCTCAAGCGTCTGAAGCTTGCTGATGGCAGGAAGAAGGTGGTGTTTGTGGCGGGCCGACAGAGCCACGGCCCGGGTGAGCACGAGTTTCGGGCCGGCTCGATGCTGATGGCCGACTGCCTGGAGGCCAACTGCCCAGAAGCCGTGACCGCGGTCTACACCAATGGGTGGCCAACCGACCCGACTGCCTTCGATAATGCCGATGCGATCCATTTCTTTGCCGACGGTGGCGGTGGTCATCCGGTGATTCAGCGGAGTCGGCTGGCAGAGATTGCCGCCCTGGCCAAGCGAGGCGTGGGGATTGCGTGTCTGCACTACGCCGTCGAGGTGCCTCGCGAGAAAGGTGGCGCAGAGTTTCTTGACATGATCGGTGGATTCTTCGAAACCGACTGGTCGGTCAACCCGCACTGGATGCTTGCCGATACCCAGTTGGCCGAAGGTCACCCCATCACCCGCGGTGTTGAGCCCTTCGAAATCCAGGATGAGTGGTACTATCACATGCGGTTTC
This sequence comes from Pirellulales bacterium, assembly GCA_049433245.1. Taxonomy (GTDB): domain Bacteria; phylum Planctomycetota; class Planctomycetia; order Pirellulales; family UBA1268; genus M30B53. Next base: position 823 of record JBMTLP010000307.1, on the reverse strand, counting down.
GCGATGGTGATGAGCGCGTTGTTCCCATTCTCTCCGCGATCCCACCGGACTCGACCCGTGAGCGTCCTGATGGGCCTCACAGCAACAACCCCACCGTGCGTGCCAACAAAGGCTCTCGCGAAGTGCTCGCCTGGGCCTACGAGCGGCCGGATGGTGGACGAGGCTTTGGGTGCACCGGGGCGCACTTCCATCGCAACTTTGGCGAAGCCGATTTTCGCAAGCTGATGCTGAACGCGGTGGCCTGGACCGCGGGGCTTGAGGTGCCTGAGGACGGGATCGTTTCCGAAATGTCTGCCGAGGCCCTAGCCGCCAACCTCGACCCCAAATAGTTCGAGTCGATTTCACCTTCCCCGACATCCTGCAAGTCAAAAACCTAGGAGTGCGTTCCTCATGCCGAAGCTGACCGTTGAAGGTGTTGGTGAGTTTGAAGTTCCTGCCGGTAAACGGCTCGTCAACGCCCTTGTCGATGAGTGCGGAATCGATCAGCTTCACGCCTGCGGTGGTCACGCCCGCTGCACCACATGCAAAGTGGAGTTTGTGGGGGGCGAGCCGTCGAAAATTACCAAGGCCGAGCAAGCCGTGCTGGCGGCGAAGGGGCTCGCTGGGAAGCCTGGCGTGCGGCTTTCGTGCCAGATTGTCTGCGATGCCGACATGACGGTGCGAGCCGTCAGCCGGCTGGCGGGGTCGGGGCGTCAGGATGCCGGTGGCCGCCCGGCGGATCAGATGCAGCCGGAGCCGGTTGAGTGGGTGGACCGGTAGTGCGCTCGGGGCGAGCCCAGGCCTGTGAGCCGGGCGTTCGCTTCGCCATCCTGGCTTCGCTCAC
>JBMTLP010000306.1:0-4667 GCA_049433245.1 Pirellulales bacterium | reverse complement strand
CCCGAGCCAACACCCGACACCGGCATGGCCTCCACCGGCTCCGGCACCCCCGCCCCCCCTGAACCACCGGCAGCCACTCCCGCGCCGTTGCCAGAGATTGCCCCCGACCTGATCGCTGCGCTCGATGCGATGGCAGAAGCCGACTTCGCGACGGCGGAAGAAGCGCTCACCACGGCAGACAACGAGGCTCGCGACACGCCCCTCGCTTCTCGTGTGGCTGCCTGGAAGCAGTTGCTGCACTACCGGAAAGGCTACGCCGATCTGGAAACGGAAGCCGTGGCCTCGGTCAGCAGTGGCGACGAGTACGACACGCCTGAGGGCAGGATCGCAATCGTGGAGAGCGTTCCTGGCTCCTTCAAGTGGGTTGCCAAAGGTGAACACTATGACTTGCCGCATGTACCCGAGCTTGCCAGAGACGCAATTGTCGCCGACTGGCTCGACGAGCGCCCGGCGAACGATCTCTTCGTCGGCGCCTACCTGATCACGAAGCGAAAACCCGACGTCGCCGCCGCCCAAGCCGCATGGGAAAAGGCGGCCAGCGGTGGGGCCGATGCCTCGCTTCTGCTGCCGCTCCTCGAAGACCCGATCCTGGTGAAGCCGTAACCGTCGAGACACCACGCCTTCGGTGACGTCGCTGCCGTCAGAGCATGGCTTCGAGCAGAGGCTGCAACATGGCGGGGGTGATCTCCACCGGATTCCCCCGCATGCTGTTGCCCCCCGAGTTGTCGGCGAGCCACGGGAGCATCGCGGCCGTGACTCCGAGTTGCGAAAGTCGCCGCGGCGCCGCGACCTCGTCACAGAGCTGCTCGATCCGCGACAAGAACGCGGCCGCAGCCAAGCCGTCATCAGCAGATGCGTCGACCGCCAACTCGCGTTCGAGCGCGGCAAAACTGGCGGCCCGTTCCTGCAGGTTCACCCGAATCGCCGTAGGCAGCATCACTGCACAAGCCTCTCCGTGCGAGGCACCGCAGACCACACCGAGAGCCGCCGCGACCCCATGGGCCATCCCTAAGCCGCTGTTGGCGAGAGCCAGGCCGGAAAGCAGTGCCGCGTGGCTCATCGCCTCCAGGGCCGCTCGCTCCTCAGTGGTGACCGCCGCATCGCCCGATCGCAACCGCGCGTGGTGAACCACCGTTGGGAGGGCGCGGATGGCTCCCCCAATCGCAGCTTGGGCGATGGCCTGGGGCACAGGAGTGGCCGACCGGGTTACAAACGCCTCTATCAACTGCGTGATCGCGTCGAGTCCTGAGGCTGCGGCCACGCGGGCGGGGCTTGAACGCGTGAGGCTCGGATCCACAATCACCCCCCGGGGCACCATCAGCGGACTCCGCAGGCTCTTCTTGAAGCGACGATGCGGGCAGGAAATGACGGCGTTTCGCGTGGCTTCCGCGCCGGTCCCGGCTGTGGTGGGAACGGCGATCAAGGGTGGGGGAGCGCGGCGGATTGGCAGCTGCCTGCCTACCCCTTCAAGATGAACCACCACAAACGCCTCCCACTCTGCGATGCCCGCGGGTGGTTTGGCGCCGTCAGCGTTGGCCGCGATCGCTGCTGCGGCCTTGGCGAGGTCGATCGTGGCCCCTCCACCAATCGCGACGACCACGCTGCCTTCACGCAGCTGTGCAAACAGGTCGCTGGCAGCCGTCGCCACGTCGCTGACCGTGGGCTCGGCCCCAGAACGAGCCACGATCTTCCAACGGAGGCCTGCCCGAGCGAGCGATTCAGCGACACATGCCTCCGCGCCACTCGCCACAAAACTGTGATGTCCGACAACCAGCAGGGCGTGCTCGCCTAGGCTGACGAGAGCCTCGCCGAGTTCGTCGAGCCGGCCCCAGCCAAAACGGATCGAGGGGGGGAATGAGAGGTCATACTTCATGATTGTCCGCAGCCAAGCCGCCAAATCGGGTTCGCGACGCACCGGCGCCGCAGTTTCTTGACCGGAGGCTACCATGTGATCTTTCGATCGTATGCCGCGAAGCACACCGACCATGCCCGACGCCTACCTCATTCCGCGAGCCAGCCACGCCATCACCGGGCGCTTTCGACCCCCTGGCTCGAAGAGCCTCACCAACCGCGCCGTCATCGTGGCCGCCGCAGCTGCTGGCCAAAGCGAGCTTGCTGGCGTGCTCGACAGTGAAGACACACGGGTGATGGCCGCCGGGCTCACCGCCCTTGGCATCACGGTCGACACCGACTGGTCCACCGGCCGCATGCTCGTGACCGGCTGTGGTGGTCGCCTGCCCTCAGCCACCGCCAACATTGACTGCCGGGCCAGTGGTACCACGATGCGGTTTCTCACGGCCCTGTGCGGCCTTGGCTCCGGTCCGTATCAGCTCGACGGAACGCCGCGGATGCGGCAGCGACCGATCGGCGATCTGATCGATGCAATGAGCCAGCTATCATTGACCGCCACCGCCGAGAGCCCCGGCCGCTGCCCGCCGGTCACCATCGGTGGTGGCCCTCCAGAAGCCGACAACGTGGCGATGCTCGACATCCGCGGTGATATCTCCAGTCAGTTTGCCAGTGGGCTGGCGATGATTGGCCCGTGCCTCCGGCGGGGGCTCGAACTGCGGTTCCAAGGTGAACTTGTTTCCTGGCCGTACCTCGAAATGACCGACCGCGTGATGCGCGCCTTCGGTGCCACATCGACCCTCACGCATGATGCCTGGCGAATCTCACCTGGCGGCTACCGAGGCCGACCGTACGAGATCGAGCCCGATGCGTCGGCAGCCAGTTACTTCTTGGCGATGGCCGCCATCACGGGGGGCTGCATGCAGATCGACGGGCTCAGCCGAGCCAGTCTGCAAGGAGACGTAGGCTTTGCCGATGCCCTCGGCTTGATGGGCTGCCAGGTCCGTTGGGGCGACACGTTCATCGAAGTCAGCGGACGGGCTCATCGTGGGATAGAAATCGACATGAACGCCATCAGTGACACCGTGCCCACGCTCGCGGTGGTGGCCTGCTGTGCCGACACCCCAACGGTGATCACCAACGTACGGCACATCCGCGACAAAGAGACTGACCGCATTGGCGACCTCGCCTGCGAACTTCGCAAACTGGGCGCTCAGATCACGGAGTTCGACGACGGCCTGCGGATTGAGCCCGCACCAATGCGCGCCGCTCGGTTGAACACGTACGACGACCATCGCATGGCGATGAGTCTCTCACTCGCCGGCCTCGTCACCGAGGGCGTCGTGATCAACGATCCCGGATGTGTTGGCAAGACGTTTCCCGGCTACTGGGATGCGTTTTCCGCAGTTACTGGAAAGAGCTGCCAGCCGACATGATGACGGTCGTTGCCTCGTCATCGTCGCCAGCGACACGCGAGAGCAGTTCGTTGGCCCGCTGCAACAGGTCATCCACCATGGGGGTTGCCTCGCTGGCACCCCCGTCACTCGACGACGAGTCGCTCGCCACAAAACTGCCCTGGCAGTGTTGGCAAAAAACCTGTCTGCCCAGCAGAGAAACGCGAACCCGAACCACGCGGCCGCAAACGGGGCACTTTTGATGAAAGAATACTGGAGACCTGACCATTCCACCCTCCGTGCTCGATGCCTGAAAGACTCGATGTGCCGCTGTTTAGGCCCTGAACGTGAGGACTCAACCCCACAAGCGACGCACAGGACTTCCGCAGTTGCACCTGGTGATGGTTCCCTCCCGGCCTCGAGGAGATTAGAACCCCCTCCAAGCCGCCGCGTATCCTACCGCCCTGAAAGCAATCTGCCAAATCTTTGAATTTTTTCAGGAAAACAGCCGTTGCCTCGGCAAAATACGCTCTGACGGGCCGGCGCTGCTGATGTCCGGTGGGTTGCCGCTCGGCTAGGATGCCTCGACTCCGTGCCAGCACACGCGAGGCCACGTCACCAACCGATCAGCCTGACGGGATGAACTGCGATGCTGCGAAGGCCCTGGACCACGACCCTCGTGATCGTGTTTTGGGCGGTATCGACAGGCTGGCTGTTCACGCAGAAGATCGCCCCCCTGCTCTACACGGGCGATCCGCCTTCGTCCTACTTCGTTCCAGAGCAGCGAGATGCTCCCGTCGCGTGGACGGTGCTCTGGAATGAGGAAGTGATCGGCTGGGCTATCAGCGAATGCTCACCACGCACCCCCGCCGAGGCTGGCTGGCTTGTTACGTCGCGGCTTCGGCTCGATGACTTGCCGCTCAACGATCTGCTGCCGGCCTGGGTTCAGCGACTCACCGCTGCGTCGTTTCCTCCCGACACCACACTCATCCTCGACACCACGGGCGAGATCTGGCTCGATGGCGAAGGGCACATCGAAGAGTTTCAGTCGAAGGTGTTCGTTCCCGATCTCGCCCAGCGGGTGGTGATCAGCGGCACCGTCGAGAACGGCGAGGCCTCCATCACCGTACGCAGTCGCGAGTTTGTGTACGAAACGTCGCGGCAACTCCCAGAGAGCGGCATGCTGGGCGATGAACTCTCCCCCCAGGCCATGCTCCCGGGGCTAACCAAAGGGCAGCGATGGACCGTGCCGATCTACAACCCGCTTGGGTTCGCAGGTTCGCCGCTGACAGTCCTCCACGCGCGCGTGGAAGGTGAGGTCACGCTCTTTTGGGAAGACCGCATCGTGCGCCCTCTGCTGGTGTCGTACCGCGACGACCCCGCCGCCTACCCCAAGTGCCGCCCCCTGAAGGAAGCCATGCGTAT
>JBMTLP010000305.1:0-4687 GCA_049433245.1 Pirellulales bacterium | reverse complement strand
CAGACCGGTTCGCCATGCCTCGCGGCCGAGGGGAGTCTTTTTCGCCGCGACTGCCACCGACCGACACGGCCACCCGTACCGAGCCTTCTCCCAGCAATTCAGCCACTTCTTCGAGAAAAGAGGGGCTCCAGTCGACCCGAGTACCGTCTGCATCGAGGAGCACGCGACTGCCACTGGAGAGCCGGATCACGAGGCGAAGTGGCACGGCTCCCGGGTGTCGCTTGGCCGCTCCAGAGAGCCGGTCGAGGGTGCCCATGTCGTGCTCATTCTCATCGACCCGCACCGTAACGCTCTTCGGCTGTAACCGCCATGCCTCGTCGATCGGCACGATGGCATTGACGATCAGGTTGGTCTCATCGCTCCCAGCGCGGCGGTCGATCGAGCCAGCCACAAGCACCACCGCATCGGCTTCGATGGCGGCCCCCATCCGCGCGTAGTCTTCCGGCCAGCAGATCGTGCGAACCAAGCCGTCCATGTCTTCCAAGTCAAACATCGCGTAGCGAGTGTGCGTGGAGCCCTGTCGTGGCTGCTTGACGTTGGAGAGTTTGATCGAAGCGACAAGCCCCCCGATCACGACCTCACTCTTGGCTGGGGCCCGGCCAAGGTCGGCGGTGCCATGCGTTCGCACGGCCGAGAGAATCTCCTGAAACTCCGCCAGCGGATGGCTGTGCACGTAGTAGCCCAGCACCTCCTTCTCAAACGAACGCATCTCTGCATCGGAGAGCGGAGGCACATCGGGCAGCGTGGACGGAGCGGGCTCATGGGCGGGCGTGTCATCGGCATCGAAGAGTGATTTCTGTCCACTCTTGCGATCCGCCAACTGCGACGCCCCGGCTGACATCGCCTTTTCGATACCTGCGAAGATCGCCCCCCGATGGCTTTCCCCCACGAGGCTGTCGAGCGCGCCAGCCTTGGCCAGGTTCTCGATCGCCGTCTTGTTGACCACCGACGGATCAAGCCGACCGCAGAAGTCGTAAAGGTCCTTGTAGGGGCCGGCCGCATCCCTCTCGGCCGCGATCGCCAGCGCCGCCTGCTCACCGCACCCTTTGATCGCCGAGAGCCCAAAGTGAATGCGACCGTCGACGACGGTGAAGTCGCTGCGTGACACGTTCACATCGGGGGGCACCACGTCGATCGCCATCCGCCGGCAGTCTTCGATGTGCTCAACCAGGGCATCCTTCTTCTTGAAGTTGCGACCGGGGATGTCGCCCGAGAGCAGGGCCGCCATGAACTCCACTGGGTGGTGCGTCTTGAGGTAGGCCGTTTGCCAGGCGAGCAACGCGTAGGCGGTGGAATGGCTCTTGTTGAAGCCGTAGCCGGCGAACTTTTCGATCAGGCCGAAGAGTTCTTCCGCCTCTTTGGCTCCCAGCCCCTTCTCCTTGGCCCCCGACACAAACTGTTCACGGAAGGCCGCGATGATCTCAAGCTTCTTCTTGCTGATCGCCTTGATACAGGTATACGCCTTGGAGAGCTCGATACCGCCGAGCCGCTCTAGGATTCGCATCACCTGCTCTTGGTAGACCATCACCCCGTGGGTCTCTTCGAGCACCTCCTTCATCACCGGGTGCGGATACTCGGCCGACTTGCGGCCGTGCTTGACCGCCACATAGTCGTCGACCATGCCTCCTTCCAGCGGCCCCGGACGATAGAGCGCGTTGACAGCCACGATGTCGAGGAAGCTGTCGGGCTTCATCCGTTGCAGCAAGTCGCGAATGCCACCGCTTTCCAGCTGGAAGATGCCCTTCGTCTCGCCCCGGCAGAGCAGGTCAAACGTCGGCTGGTCATCGAGCGGAAACGCATACGGATCGGGCTTCGTGCCGGTGGTGTCTTCGATGATCGAGATCGTCTTCGAGAGCACGGTCAGATACCGCAGCCCCAGGAAGTCCATCTTCATCAGCCCGGCGCGTTCCACGTCGCCCATCGACCACTGGGTGATCACTTCCTCTTTGCCAGTGACCCGCTGCAAGGGCACGTATTCCACGAGCGGCCTGTCGGCGATCACGACCGCTGCGGCATGCGTGCCCACGTTGCGGGCGAGCCCCTCGATGCGGCCGGCGAGGTCGACGAGTTCGCGGACCTCGCTATCCGACTCACAGAGGGTGGCGAGCTGACTGCCGGGCGCAGTCGCTTCGGCAATCGAGATGCCCAGCTGATCTGGCACGAGGGCGACCACGGCATCCACTCGCGGGATCGGCATGCCCAGAGCCCGCCCTACGTCGCGGATCGCCGCCCGAGCGGCGAGCGTGCCAAAGGTGCCGATCTGGGCCACGTTGGCTTCACCATACTTCCGCTTCACATACTCGATCACCTCGCCGCGGCGATCCTTGCAGAAGTCGATATCGATATCGGGTGCCTCCAGACGGTTGATGTCGAGGAAGCGCTCGAACAGCAGGTCGTACTTCAGCGGACAGACGTGCGACATGTACGTCGAGTAAGCCACGAGGGCCCCCACGCCCGAACCTCTGGCACACGCGGGAATGCCTGAATCCCGGGCGTGACGCACGAAGTCCCACACGATCAAGAAGTAGGTGGGGAAGCCGAGCGTGTTGATCACGCCGAGCTCACGGTTGAGCCGATCGAGCACATCGGAGTGCAGCTTGTCGGCGGTGCGCTCTGCGTCGGGCAGGTCGGCGAAGGCCGGGTCTCTCCAACGCTCCGGCACGCCCTTGTAGCGGTTGCAGAGGCCTTCCAGGCAGAGGCGTTCGAGTTCTTCCGATGCCGAGAGACCGCCAGGCACCTCAAAACTCGGAAAGTGGCGTTTGCCAAGATCGAGTTCGAGGTTCACCGACTCGGCAATCTGCTGGCTCCGCTCCAGCAGCTCGCTCCGCCCCCCCATCGACTCCAGCACCTCGTCGGGGCTCTTGAGGTAGAACTCGCTCGACTCCATCCGCATCCGCGAGGTGTCGTTGCGGAAGCGACCCGTGTTCACACACAGCAGGATGTCTTGCGCTTCCGAATCCTCGCGATAGACGTAGTGGCAGTCGCAGGTGGCCACAGCTGGAATGCCGGTTTTCTCTGCGACACCGAGGGCGGCCGCGGTCACCTGCTTCTGAATGTCGAGGCCGTTGCTCTGCACCTCGATGAAGTACCGCTCGCCAAAGACCTTCTGAAACCAGCCCGTGATCTCATAGGCCTTGGCGAGTTGGTCTTCCTGCCCCGGGCCAACGCCGATCAGGGAGCGGGAAAACTCGCTGGAAAGGCACCCGGAAAGGCAGACGATGCCCTCCGAACACTCCTCGAGGATCTCCCGGTCGATGCGGGGCTTGAAGTAGAAGCCTTCGAGCGACGCGGTGGTCGCGAGTTTCAGCAGATTCTGAAAACCCACCCGGTTTTGCGCGAGCAGCGTGAGGTGGTAACTCGATTCCTTCTGGCTGCCGGCGTCTTTCTTGAAGCGGCTGCCGGGCGCGATGTACGCCTCGTAGCCGACGATCGGGTTGATCCCTGCGCCCTTACAGGCTTGGTAGAACTCGAGCGCCCCGTGCAAGTTGCCGTGGTCCGTGAGCGCGAGGGCGTTCATGCCCAACTCGACGGTCCGCTTCACGAGCTTTTTGATCTGACTCGCGCCGTCGAGCAGGCTGTAGTGACTGTGGCAGTGGAGGTGCGTGAAGCGAGGGCTGCTCATCCTTGGGCGACTCCGCGAGGGGAAACACGCAGTGTACCCGCCGCAGCAAGACCCTAATCGACAGGATTGCCGATAGCTCGCAGCATTTCGGCGAGTCGCGACTGCAGATCGAGCACGGTCTGCCATTCCGCGAAGTCGAGTTCGACTTTTTCGGCTCCGGGGCGGGCCATCACGCCTTCACTTGCGGCTCGCAGAACGCCCTGGATGTAGTCGAAGATTTCCGCGAGTTGGGCCGCTTGAGCGGGCCCAAGGCGATCTGGCAGCGGCGGGGGCTCTGCGGGCAGCAGCGGGGAACGTACGCCACTCACATCAGCCACCACGTCGGAACAACGGGCGATGCGATCGATCCGTTCGCTGATCTGCCGGGCCTGGTCGTCGCCGAGCGCGGCGTGCTTCCCAGCAACTTCGGCGATACGGCGGTCGATTTCGCTGCGGGAGCCAAACAGCAGCAGCGAGCGTCCCAGGGCGATCATGTCGCCGTGCCGCACGATCCGCACCTGGATGTCCTCGCCGTTGACCTTCGTGCCATTGGTGCTCTCGAGGTCGGTGAGGATCACCTTGTCGTCGTCTTCCTGCAGTTTCAGGTGGTAGCGGCTGATCCGTTCGTCGTTGAGTTGGATCGTGTTGCCTTCTTCCCGCCCCACGCTCACCGGGGTGGCGAGGTGCTCAAACACCTTCCCACGATCGGCTCCATGGAGTACGCGAAGCGTGACAAATGCCATCGGAAAACCTGTTTGATCGGGACCACCGTCCTCGCCCGCCCTCATCCTTTCTTCATCATACCCCACCCTTTTGGCCGCCGCACCGCGAGGGGGCAGCACGCCGCCAAAAGGCCGCTATACTTGGAGTCGATGCGTCCGTAGCTCAATTGGATAGAGCATCGGTCTTCGGAACCGAGGGTTGCAGGTTCGAGTCCTGCCGGGTGTATTCAGCGGCCTGCCAGTAGCGGGCTCAACCAGCAGCGCGGCGGGCGAGTTGACCAGTGGCCGCAGGCTTGCAGCCTGCGGAATCCGGGCTCCAGGCAGATAGGCCTCAGCGTGACGTGAAGGCCATCCGCATTTGGGC
>JBMTLP010000304.1:0-4693 GCA_049433245.1 Pirellulales bacterium | reverse complement strand
GATCCAAAAGATCGTGTCGTCGCGTCGTTGGCTGGCTCGCGCGTAGCGGAGAAACTTCTTGGAGCCCCGCCAGGTACCAGGCTCGATGCCCAAGAAGCCAATCGACTCCAAAAACCGGTACTTGCCGAGTGCAGCGGAGTCGATTGGGCCGTAGTTCAGCCGATCTGGATAGAGCCGCTCGGCGACCAACAAGAAGATCAGCGGGTCCCACCAGCCTGGATGGTTGGTGTAGATCACGACCGATTTGCCATGGATCTCGGGATGGGTGCCTGCGAGAAGCCGCAGCGCGTGAAAGTGGCGACGAAAAAACCAACGGACATAGGCCATGAACCAGCCAAACCGCGTTTTGGAAAACGGGGGAAGGTGCTGCTCTTGCAAGCCGGTCGCGGCCATGGCGGATGGTCTGCCCGAAGGGTTACGAGGTCATCGCCGGTGCCAAGCGAGGCTGAGTCCGTTCGACGAGGCCGTCCTGGTCGACGCAGTCCGCTGCGATCCAGCCTGACATCATCACCATCGGCATGCCCGGGCCGGGGTGGGCAGCGCCGCCGGCTAGGTACAAGCCTTCGATGTCGGGCGACCGGTTGGAAGGCTTGAACGCTCCCATGAACCGACCATGGCTCGCCAGTCCGTAGATCGCCCCGTTGAGCACGTGGTAGCGGTCGTGGATGTATTGGGGGGTGAGCGTGCGTTAGACAACAAATCGTTATTCGATGTCGTCCAGACCAGCCGTTGAACGCAGCTTTTCGATGATCCTGTCCCGATAGGCAGGAAGCATCTGCGACCAGTTGTGATGAGGACGAAGGTAGGGCGTGTGGACGAGCACGTAGAGTGCTTCTCCTCCTTCGGGTGCGACGCTCGGATCGGTGGCAGCCGGAGCACACACGTAGGCGGTCGGATCGGGGGCTGGCTCTCCCTTCCGATAGATCGCTTCAAACTCCTCGTGCGGATCACGGGAGAACACAAAGTTGTGATGCAGCAGATGTTCGTAACGCTCCTTCAAGCCCAGGTAGAGCACGACCCCGGAGCAGGCGGGCTCGTATCCTCGGCGACGCAAGAACTTGGACGCCTCAGGCTGTTGCAGTAGCTCGCGGTGGGTGCGCACGCTGTCGGAGTTGCTCACCACGGCTGCCGCGGGGATAAAGTCGCCTGCGGCGGTTTCCACGCCTTGCACCTTGCCTGCAGACGTGCGGATCCTCTTCACCGGGCATTCAGTGCGAATCTCAACACCGAGTTCTGTGGCCAGCCCGGCGAGCGCCTTGGGAACGGCGGTGATGCCTCCCATCGGGTACCAGACTCCGTCTCGCGACTGCATGCTCGCGATCCCACATAAGACAGCTGGTGAGTTTTCAGGGTTGCTGCCCACATACTGGGTAAAGTGGTCAAACATTTGGGCGGCCCGCGCGTCGGGCACAAATGCCCGCACCGTGCCCCCGACGCTGTGCCCCGGTCGCATCCCCATGATCTCCTTGAGGAGACCGAGGGTGAGCCCGCGTTTGGCGTCGAACATATCTTTCATGCCGCCAACGGGACGCCAGAAAAAGTAGTCGTCCGAGAGTTTGTGCAGCCGCTTGGCGAGTTCCATGAATCGCTCAAAGCCATCCGCCGCCTTGCCGTCAGGTGCGAGCGTTTCGAGGTTCTTTCGCATTTCGGCCACATCGGCGACGAGGTCGAGCGTGGTGCCGTCCGTGAAAAAACTCCTCCACTGAGGATCGAGCGGCACGAGGTCGAGCGCCTGGTGGAGGTCTCGGCCAGCTTCCGCGAAGACGCGTCGTAAAACGTCGGGGATCGTCAGGATGGTCGGCCCCATATCGAAGCGAAAGCCCTGCTCTGAGAGCGAGGCCGCTTTTCCGCCAACCCAAGCGTTCTTGTCGCACAGCGTGACGGCGTAGCCGCGGGCTGCCAGCGTGCAGGCCGACGCGAGGCCAGCGAGTCCACCGCCAATCACGACCACTCGTGATGCCCCAACGGCAGAGCCGGGCCCGCTGGGAGTGGAAGAAGCGATCATGGCGTGTGGTTCCTTGATGCGGTGGCCCTAATCAAATCTGGCACGGCAGCAACCGTTTCCGAGAGGGTGGACTTGGCTACCTGGAGGTCTGGGGCGATATGGTTGGGAGTGGGTCGATGTTCGCCAGCATGCCGGGGTGACTGAGCTGTCGCGGACTGCTGGGAAAAGGTCGTCTGGGTGTCGGCGATGCCGAGGTCGTCGAGCAGAAGTTTGCTGGTGATGCGAGCGGATGAATAGATTACCGGCAGGCCACTCCCAGGATGTGTGCCTCCGCCGACGAGGGAGCAGCCATCCAGATCTTCACAGCGGTTGTGCGGCCGCATGTGCAGCATCTGGCCTAGATCGTGCGAGAGGTTGAAGGTCGCACCGCGATAGATTTCGTAGTCGTCCTGCCAGTCGTCTGGTGTGACCATCTTTTCATAGCGGATGCGGTCGCGCACCCCCGAGAGCCCGATCTTGTCGAGTTGGTTGAGCGTCGTTTCGCGAAACCCTTCCGCCTCTCTTCGCCAATCGACATTCGGATGGCGGTGAGTGACCGGAACGAGCAAGTACAGCGTGCTCATTCCCTCCGGGGCCAGCGATGGATCGGTCACGCAGGCGTTTTGCACGTACATCGAGGGGTCTTTGGTCAGCACATGCCGGGTCTCGATGTCCGCGAGGTTTTCACGATAATTCTCGGAGAGATAGATCGTGTGATGCGGAATGTCATCGTACCGCCCCTCGATGCCGAGGTAGAGCATGAACGTCGAGCAGGAAAACCGCTTTGAGGCTATCGACCGATCGTTCCAACGCCGACGAAGCTTGTCGGGCACCAGCCGGGTCATGCTCCGTGCGAAGTCTGCATTCATGACGGTGGCGTCGGCGTCGTAGACCCCTTCTGCCGTGACGGCACCAATCACGCGACGACCGTCGAAGCGGAGTTGCTCGACCGGTTCGTCGTAATGGATTTCCACACGCATCTCCGCCGCGATGCGGGCCATCACCCGCGAGACTTCACCGCAGCCACCGACTGGGTGGTACACGCCGTGTTCGTACTCCAGAAACGAAAGAATCGAGAAGAGGCTCGGGCAGCGAAACGGCGACATGCCGAGATACTTCGACTGAAAGGTGAATGCCAGTCGCACCCGCTCGTCAGTGAAAAACGAGCCCAGTTCGGAGTCGAGGCTCTTCCACGGCTTGAGTAAGGGCATCAGCCGCACGAGATCTGGGCTGGCTAAGTCGAGCCAACTTTCGAAGGGCTGCTGCAGGAACGGGGCAAAGCGTTCAAACTTCCGTCGGTTCGCCTCCATGAAGCGAGTAAACGAGCCCGCGTCGGCTGGCGAGAGAGCCGTCACGGCCTTCTCCATCCGCTCGATGTCAGGCGTGGCGAGCAGGTCGCCCCCCGCACCAAACGCGATGCGGTACTGCGGATCGAGGCGGATCATCTCGACTTCATCATCGAGACGGCGACCGCAGACCTCGAAAATCTCAGCGAGCACCCGGGGGTAAAGAAAGAACGTGGGGCCGAGATCAAATCGGAAGCCCCCCTCCGTCTCGAGCGTCGTTGTGCGACCACCGGGAGTGGCCTGCCTCTCCAGCACGCGAACCCGAAGCCCGGCCTTGGCGAGCAACATGGCGGCTGCGAGGCCGCCCGGCCCTGCTCCAATAATATTGACCGTCTGAGTCATCCGCTCTCCCAAAACGAGCGTCGAACTCTCGTTCCTGCCAAGTTCGCTGACGCCCTTCCTGCGAACGTCGACACTATAGGGTGGCCCCGAATGCGGTCAAGCAAAAGCGGCTCGACAAGACATCCAAAGCAGCAACCGTTCGCAGGCTGGGGGTACCAATCAGATGATCACGGAGGTCGCCCCAGCGGGCAGTGATCGGTGGCACCCGAGAACCTCGGCTTCGAAGTCCGCGTTCGCGAAAGTCCGCGTTCGCGGTCTGGCGGCCGCCGGGGAAAAGCCGCGGCAGGCCCTGCCCAAGGCTGTTAGGGAACAACGTAGGTCACTGGCACCGTCTCGTAGCCAAGGCGGCGGCCGAAGAGCCCACGCCTGACCGGGACGGCTGCCACGCCAGGCACGACGTAGCCGGTGGCGACGGTGGGGGTGTAGGCCACGGTCACAGGAACCGCCACAGATGAACTGACGATCGGGGCAGGCGTACTGACTGGAGCGTAGTAACTCGTCACGGCCAGTGAACTTGAGGGAACGGCAGCGACGACAGGCCGAGCGACCGTAACGGGCACGACGGCGGTCGGGGCAAAGCCGGCAACAGGGACGACGGGGGGCGAGAAGGCGGTGACAGCGGCGTAGTTGCCACGCGGCACATACGTCGACACGTAGGGTTGCGACACGACGACCGGCGGAGCCGCCACGACTGGGCCGGGGACGGCCACAGGGCGAAGCGTGTCGTAGACGATCACCTGGGCGTCTGCGGAGATCCCTGTGACAGACACCGCGAAAACCATCACAAGTTGCCACGGCATCTTCCGGAGACGACCGCCGATTCGAGACACCGATGACCGCATGGAAAATTTCCTCTCTTGCTAAGTATCGCACGCCTATCGCTATTTAGAAACACCGCCGTATTGATCGTACGTTCAGCATCTCGGCATGGCAAACGACCGGCAGCGGGCGGCCGGAATGCGATTCGACATTGACGCCGAAATGGTTTTCCATGGACAAAGATGGCAGTGTGGTGGCGACC
>JBMTLP010000303.1:0-4699 GCA_049433245.1 Pirellulales bacterium | reverse complement strand
CTCCTCTGAAGATGACACCATGACGACTTCCTTACCTTCCGTGGGCTTTGTGGGCACCGGCATCATGGGGGCCAGCATGGCTGGCCACCTTCGTGCGGCTGGATATCCCCTGCACGTCTTCAACCGCTCCCGTAGCAAGGCAGAGCCCCTGCTCGCTGCGGGAGCGGTCTGGCATGGTTCTGCGGCTTCGGTCGCCGCCGCGTCAGAGATCGTGATCACGATGCTGGGGATGCCGACGGATGTGGAGGAGGTCTACTTTGGTCGCGATGGAGCCCATGGGATTTTGGCGGCCGCGAAACCGGGCAGTCTGCTGATCGACATGACCACCTCGAGTCCGGCGATCGCCGAAAGAATCGCCGAGGCGGCTGGATCTCGATCGATGGCCGCGCTCGACGCACCCGTTTCCGGTGGAGACGTGGGGGCTCGCAACGCCACGCTCGTGATCATGGTCGGTGGCGATGCTGCGGCGTTTGAGCAGGCGCGGCCGCTCTTTGACCTGCTCGGTAAGTCGGTGACTCGGTTGGGTGACGCGGGTGCTGGCCAACGTTGCAAACTCGCGAACCAAGTCGCTGTTGCCGTGGGCATGGTCGCCTGGTGCGAAGCGCTCGCCCACGCTCAAGCAGGAGGCTTGGATCCGGCCCTCGTGCAGCAGGTGATCTCTGGTGGTGCGGCCGGCAGTTGGGCGATGACCAACCTGGCCCCCCGCGCGCTGTCCGGTGACTTCGCACCAGGTTTTCTCGTGCGGCATCTTGTCAAAGACATCCGAATCGCCCGCGAAGCGGCAGACGAAACCGGTACCGAGCTTCCCGGCCTGATGGTTGCCGAGCAACTCTACTCGCTGCTTGACGAGGGGGGCTGCGGCGATGAAGGGACGCAGGCGCTCCTCCGCCTCTACGAAGCGGCAGACGAGGCGGGTGATGAGGATGACGCCTCATCGGCTCGCTCGTAACATCTGCTGTCCGTGGTCTCTGAGTGGCATTCACCCGGAGGTGGGGGCAGTTTGGCTGTCGGCTGTAAAGAATTGTCGACAGTGCGCAATTCGGTATGCTTACCGCCGCCGGCTCGCTCCGTGGGCCTACGTGTTGGGGAGTTTTTCTTTGAGGGGTCATCCCGCACCGCAACCTTCTGATGAGGATCTCGATGCCATCTCTGCCCACCAGCCAGTCTGCAGGTTTTGATACTGTGACGCCGACTTCAACGACCGCAGCGGCGGCGCCCAGCGAGCAGTCCGCCTCGGGTACGTCTCGCCGAAGTTTTCTGGCATCTTCAGCGAAGGCCGCTACGGCGGTGGGGGTTTCCGGCACGCTCCTCTCGGGGCACGCGATTCCTCCCGTGCATGCTGCCGGCAGCGATGCGATCAACGTGGCGCTGATTGGCTGTGGCGGTCGTGGGGGCGGTGCTGCGGCAGACGCGCTCTCCGTGCCTGGTGGCCGGGTGAAAGTCGTGGCCATGGCCGACGTCTTCCAAGGCCAGATCGACATCATCAAGCGTTCACTTTCATCTTCCTTCAAGGAGCGTGTCGACGTTCCAGACGATCGCAGTTTTGTGGGCTTCGAGGCCTACAAGCAGGCGGTCGACTGCCTTGACCCAGCCAATGGTGACATCGCCCTGTTCGCCACCCCGCCTGCCTTCCGCGCTGTGCACTTCGCCTACGCGATTGAGAAGGGCGTGAACGTCTTTATGGAGAAGCCGGTTTCGATCGACGGTCCAAGCACGAAGCGGATGATCGCGCTCGCTGCCAAGGCCGACGAGAAGAACCTCAAAGTAGGCGTGGGCTTGATGTGCCGTCACTGTGTGGCCCGTCAGGAACTCTTCAACCGCCTACAGGATGGCCAGGCTGGCGAGTTGATCAACTTCTACGGCTACCGCCAGCACAACCCGCCTCACAACCTCGACCTGGCGCCCGGCATTCCGCCAGGCATGACCGAACTCCAGTGGCAAGTGAAGCGGTTCCACAACTTCCTCTGGGGAAGCGGTGGCATCTATAGCGATTACTACGTGCATCACGTCGACGAGGTCTGCTGGATGAAGAATGCCTGGCCTGTCTCGGCTCAGGCAACCGGTGGACGGCACTACAAGGGCGTGATCGATGACCAGAACTTTGACAACTATGCGGTGGAATACTCCTTCGCAGACGGTTCGAAGTTCTTCTACTCCGGACGCGTGATGAAGAACTGCCTGCAGCAGTTTGGCGTGTTTGGGCAAGGCACGAAGAGCGCGTTCACAATCTCTGGCAGCGGACATTCGCCAGCCAAGAGCGTCATCTACAAGAGCCAGAAGATGGCTGACGACAATGTGCTTTGGGCAGCTGAGCAGCCAGAGCCCAATCCGTACCGCACGGAGTGGGTCGACCTCGTGGCTGCGATCGAGAACAACACGCCCTACAACGAGGTCAAGCGTGGTGCTGAAGCCAGCCTGGTGACCGCGATGGGGCGATTTGCTGCCCACACCGGCCGCCTTGTGACCTTTGACGAAATGATGGAGTGCCCCGACGACCTCACTCCCGCTGTGGCAGAGTTGCGGGACGACTCCCCCGCTCCGCTGCTGGCCGATGCCGATGGTCGGTATCCGACGCCGCAGCCGGGCCGTTACCAGTTCGAGTTCCGGGATTAATTCATGACGCAGCGTGCCACCGACGTGACCACATCTCCGATCTACACCGGCCCCCTGCCCCACGTGCAAACCGTCGAACGGTTGCCCGTGACGGTTTACGAACAGTCAACAGACGCCAGCGTGGCCGTCGCCCGGGAAATTGCGAACCTGGTTCGTGAGCGGGCGGCGGCTGGCAAGAAAACGGTCTTAGGTTTGGCCACGGGCAGCACGCCTGTTGGCGTGTACGACGAGTTGATCAGGCTCCACCGTGAGGATGGGGTGTCGTTTCGCACGGTGGTGACGTTCAATCTCGACGAGTACTACCCGATGGAGCCGGGGGCGCTGCAAAGCTACCACCGCTTCATGCGGGAGCACCTCTTCGATCATCTCGATATCCCCGACGAGCAGATTCACATTCCCGATGGCACGCTTCCGCGGGAAGAGATCCTCGAGGCCTGTGGCCGATATGAGGAGATGATCAAGGAGGCTGGAGGCATCGACCTGCAGCTCCTTGGTATCGGCCGCACTGGTCACATTGGTTTCAATGAGCCGGGGAGCACCGCCGAAAGCCGCACTCGCTTGATCACGCTCGACACCGTGACTCGATCCGACGCGGCGAGCGATTTCTTCGGCGAGACGAATGTGCCGCGACAGGCGATCACGATGGGGGTCGGCTCGATCCTCGATGCACGCAAGTTGATCCTGCTGGCATTCGGCGAGCACAAAGCGCCGATCGTGCGACGCGCGGTGGAGGAGCCGCCGTCGAGTCATGTCTCAGCAAGTGCGCTGCAGCAGCATCCCGATGCTCGCTTTGTGCTTGACCGTGCTGCCGCTGATCGTCTCACGCGATTTCAGGCGCCATGGGTGGTTGGGCCGCTGGCCTCGATGGATCTCACCTGGACGGAGACACTCACGCGCAAGGCCGTCACTTGGCTGGCCTTGAAGCTCGGCAAGCCGATCCTGAAACTCACCGACGCTGACTACAACGAGCACGACTTGCAGGACCTCCTCTCCAGTAAGGGGCGGGCGTATGACATCAACATCGATGTTTTCAAGGCGCTGCAAGACACGATCACTGGATGGCCGGCCGGTGGCCCTGGTCACCAGCGTCGCGTTCGGGCACTACGAAACCTGCCGCAGTCCAATGCTGCCGCAGAGTTTCCCAAGCGAGTCGTGATCTTCAGTCCGCACCCGGACGACGACGTGATCAGCATGGGGGGCACGTTCATTCGCCTGTGTGAGCAAGGCCACGAGGTGCACGTTGCCTATCAGACCAGCGGAAACATCGCCGTATGGGATGAGTCGGCCGATCGTCACGTCGACTTTGTGGAGGAGTTTGAGCGGGCGTTTGGCAGTGGCGACGCGGCGACGGAAGTGGCCAACAAGATTCGCCACTTTCTGAAGACGAAGTCGCCTGGTGAAGTGGACATCCCCGAGCTGCAGATGGTGAAGGGGCTCATTCGTCGCACCGAAGCCCGGGCTGGCGCTCGCTACTCAGGTGTGAAGAACGAGAACATCCACTTCCTCGATCTGCCGTTCTATGAGACCGGTCGGGTGCGGAAGATGCCGATCGGCCCAGAAGACATTGCGATCACGGTCAAACTGCTTGAAACCGTGAAGCCGCATCAGGTGTACGCCGCCGGAGATCTCTCGGACCCGCACGGCACCCACCGTGTGTGCCTCCAGGCAATCTTTGGGGCGATGGCTGAGGTAGCCGACAGAGACTGGGCGAAGGCCTGCGAAGTGTGGCTCTACCGTGGTGCTTGGCAGGAGTGGGAGCCCTACGAGATCGACATGGCGGTTCCGCTCTCACCTGAGGAAGTGATCCGCAAGCGGGTGGCCATCTTCAAGCACGAGAGCCAAAAGGATCGCGCCCTGTTCCCAGGCCCCACGGATCCACGCGAGTTTTGGCAGCGGGCAGAGGATCGCAACCGCGATACGGCACAGCTGTACGACAAACTTGGCTTGCCGGAGTATGCGGCGCTGGAAGGGTTTGTGTTGCACCGGCCGTAAGCGGTGGGCGCTCGGGGCGAGCCCAAGCCGATGAGCCGAGCGTTCGCTGCGCCATCCTGGCTTCGCTCACTCCTGCATTCTCGCTTTCGCCCTC
>JBMTLP010000302.1:0-4705 GCA_049433245.1 Pirellulales bacterium | reverse complement strand
GAATGCAGGAGTGAGCGAAGCCAGGATGGCGCAGCGAACGCCCGGCTCACCGGCCCGGGCTCGCCCCGAGCGCCGCTGATCGCGTCATCCAGCCGACAGTTGCGGCGACTGAGGGGATCGTTCACACTCGTCGGTCTTGTCAGGGAAATGCACGAATCAATCGCATCTTTTCGGGGTGCTCCCGTCTGTTTCCGTTCTTCTCGCTGCCGCATGAAAGGCTGACTGATGTCGACACACGCTCTTCCAAAGCTTCACAACGCGATGTGGCCTGGTCTGGTGGGCAAAGGCACCGACGAGGGGCAGGAGCCGCCGATCTCGTTGGAGCGGATGCTCGAGCTGACGGCCGCTGCCGAAGTCGACGGTCAGAAGTTTGACGGCATTGACTATTTTCTATTCCTGCCACACACGAACCCCGAAGCCAGCGACGACGAACTCAACAAGATCGCTGATCTGATCGCCAGCCACGGGTTTTCCGTGGGCTCGCTCGTGGCGCCTGTGTGGCCGGGCACGGTTGGCGACTCCGCGATGGGCGACGACGCAGCTCGTGAAAAGTTTCTGTCGGCGGTGAAGATGGCGTGCCGGATCGCCAAGGTGTTTGAGAACCACGGCGTGCGGAAGTATGGCGTGATCCGCATCGACTCCGCCGAGTTTGGTGTGGCCAAGTGGCGAGAAAACCCACAGGCCAACACCGCCCGGATCGCTGAGACGTTCCGCGAGGCCGCGAAGATTGCCAAGGACAACGGCCAGCGGCTCGCTGCGGAAGGTGAAATCTGCTGGGCTGGCATGCATTCGTGGAAGGACATCCTCGACCTGCTCGAGGCAGTCGGCATGCCGGAGACGCTCGGCTTCCAAGCCGACCTCGCCCACACCTACCTGTATCTGCTGGGCTACAACGCCCCAGAGCATGCCCTTGTGCAGCCGGGCTACAGCGAAGAGGAGTTTTACGCAGCCTACAAGCAGATGACCGACAAGCTGCGGCCCTGGACGATCGACTTCCACGTCGCCCAGAACGATGGCCAAGTCCACGGCGCTGGCTCGCACGACAAGACGGGCAAGCACTGCCCAGCCGACGACCCCAACGGCAAGCTCGACATCGTGAAGTGCTCGGGCTACTGGCTGGAAGGCGCGGCCGAGCGTGGCATGCAGCACATCTGTTGGGACGGCTGCATGTTCCCCAACGCCACGTTGGAAAAGCCCCACACCTGGAACACGATCCTCAAGGCGATGATCGACGTCCGCAACGCCCACGGGTGGAGCTAGGGTTCGCGGCTGTCCCATCACTAACCATTCACAATCTCATCACATCCGTACGTCAAAGGACTCCCAATGGCAAAACCACTTCGTATCGGCATGATCGGCTATGGCTTCATGGGCCGTGCCCACACCAATGGCTACAACCGCGTGAAGGACTTCTTCGACCTGGAGTACCTGCCAAAACTCCAGGCGGTAGCCGCACGTGATGCCGAAAAGGCCCAGGCCTTCGCCGACCGCTGGGGTTACGAGCGGGTGGAAACCGACTGGCGAAAGCTGGTGGCCGCTGACGACATCGACGCGATCGATATCTGCACGCCGAACAACCTGCATGCCGAGATCGCGATCGAAGCGGCCAAGCATGGCAAGGCAATCCTTTGTGAAAAGCCGCTGTCGATGAACACGGCCGAAGGTGAAGAGATGTGCAAGGCGGTCGAGGCCGCCGGTGTGCCCAACACCGTTTGGTACAACTACCGCCGCATCCCGGCCGTCACCCTGGCCAAGCACCTGATCGACTCCGGTCGACTCGGCCACATCTATCACTATCGAGCCAACTTCCTGCAGGACTGGACGATCAACGCAGACCTGCCCCAGGGAGGCGCGGCGCTGTGGCGGCTCGATGCCAAAGCTGCGGGGAGTGGTGTGACCGGTGACCTCCTCGCCCACTGCATCGACACTGCGATCTGGCTCAACGGCAATGTCAAAGATGTGACGGCGATGACCGAAACGTTCGTCAAGGAACGGCAGCACACGCTCACCGGCAAGGTCGAGCCCGTCGAGATCGACGACGCCTGCTCGTTCCTGTGCCACTTCCAAAACGGGTCACTCGGACTGTTTGAGAGCACCCGCTATGCCCGCGGCCACAAGGCGCTCTACACGTTTGAAATCAACGGCGCGAACATGAGCCTCAAGTGGGATCTGCACGATCTCCATCGTCTCGAGGTGTTT
Organism: Pirellulales bacterium; assembly: GCA_049433245.1. Lineage (GTDB taxonomy): Bacteria > Planctomycetota > Planctomycetia > Pirellulales > UBA1268 > M30B53. Next base: position 2,506 of record JBMTLP010000302.1, on the reverse strand, counting down.
GACTACTCCGACGCGGGCCCCGAGCGTGGCTGGAAGAGCATTCACGTGACCGATGGCGACCACCCCTACATGGACAAGTGGTGGGTGCCGGGCTTGGCCATCGGCTACGAGCACTCGTTCGTGCACCAGGTCGCTGATTTCCTGGCTGCGTATGCCAAGGGTGAGCCTTGCTCGCCGACCTTCCGCGACGCGCTTGAAACGCAAAAAGTGTGCGATGCTGTCTTGGCAAGTGCCAAGAGCCATCAATGGGTCAACGTTTAAGTAAGGAATGACTGTGGGAACAAACAATCCCCCTCGGATTCTGCTCACAACCACATCGTTCCAAGACACGCCGGGCCGCCATCACGACCTCCTCGCCGAAACTGGCTGGGAGGTCGTCACGGCCCGTGGTCCGCTGAATGAAGCCGACACGCTCGCCGCAGTTGGCGATATCGACGGCTACATCTGCGGTGACGATGCGATCACGCGGGCGGTGCTGGAGAAGGCCTGCCCACGGCTGAAAGTGCTGAGCAAGTACGGCATCGGCGTCGACAAGATCGACGTCGCCACCTGCACGCAGCTGGGCCTGCCTCTGCTCTTCACGCCCGGCGTCAACCACACCACCGTCGCGGAACACACCTTCCTGCTGTTGCTCGCTTTGGAGAAGCATCTGCTCTTCCACTGCGACTCCACTCGTTCCGGCGGCTGGAAGCGAAAGACGGGCCACGAGATTCTCGGCAAGCGAATCGGCATCGTGGGCTTGGGTCGGATCGGCAAGGAAGTCGCTCTCCGGGCTCGTGCCTTCGGCATGCACGTGACCGGCTACGACCTCTACTGGGACGAGGCCTTTGCTGCCGAGCACGCGGTTGAGCGGGCTGCGTCGATCGATGAGGTGTTCGCGACGAGTGACATCATTTCGCTGCACACGAACCTCACCGATGAGACCCGTGACCTCGTGCGTGCTGAAACGATCGCCACCATGAAGCCAGGGGCGATCATCCTCAACTGCGCCCGCGGCGAGATCGTTAACACGGCGGACATGGCAGCCGCGCTTGAGAGCGGTCAGATCGGTGGATACGGCACCGATGTGCTCGATGCCGAGCCACCACCGCCGGACCACCCGCTGCTCAAACTTTCTAACTGCGTTGTCACGCCGCACGTCGGCAGCCGCACGAGCGAGAGCGTGGAACGCCAGGCCGTGGCTGCCGTTACCAATCTGATCAACGCCATGCGGGGAGAGAAACCGCTGGCCCAAATCAATCCCGAGGTTCAGGTCACCAAGCATGTCTGAAGTCTTTCATGTTGTGCCGCTTGCAGACCACGAGCGGATTGTTCGCGAGGCCTATCGCCAACGTGGCTTTGATGACGCCGAAAGCGGCCACGCCGTTTCGCTGGCGGCAGCTGCCACAAGGCACGGCATCCGCACGCACAACGCGATCAAGGCATTGCACCTTGATGACCTGTTTGGCTCAAAAGCCTCTGGCTGCGTGCCAGGGGCGACGATTCGTCGGCTGCCCTCCCGCTTCCAGGCCACCGAAACGTGGGACGCCGGCAAGAAGCTGGGCCAAGCTGTGGCGTGGGAAGCGATCGACCGCTGCATTGAGCTTGCCGACACCTACGGCACCGGCACCGTCGCTGTCGACAACGCCTTCCACTATCTGTGGGGCGGCGGCTACGTGATGGAAGCGGCGAAGCGAGGCTACATCGCCTACACCAACTGCACGGCCTCCCTTGCAGAAGTCGTGCCCTTCGGCGGCAAGCACCCTACGCTCGGCACCAACCCACACTCCTGGGGCTTTCCCACCAGCGACGCCGTCGGGTTTCCCATCGTGATCGACTGGGCCACGTCGACGGTGGCCATGGGCCGCGTGCAGCAGTTCCTCCGCGAGGGCAAACAGCTGCCGCCGAACGCAGCCGTCGATGCCGCCGGCCAGCCCACGACTGACCCCGCCCAGGCCAAGGCGCTGCTCCCCTTCGGTGCGCATAAAGGCTACGGCTTGTCTTTGATCAACGAAGTCGTCGCCGCCCTGATCGGAGGCTCGCTGCCCACGATCCGCAGCCGTGCTCCGGTGCCGGGTGAGAAGCAGGGCTGCTGCTTCTATTTCCAGGTAACCCACCCTGATTCGCTCAGCGGCAACGCCTTCGCAGGAGGTCGCAGCCAGGCTGACAACATCAAGGCGGTGCTGGGCGACATTCTCGGCCATGGCAACGAAGGCTGTCTGTTGCCGGGCCAACTGGAGGCAGACGCCGCCAAGCGATCAGACGCCGCCGGAGGCTTGCTGTTCTCAACGGCTGAGGTCGCCGCCCTCAACGAGATCGCTGCGGAAGCAGGCACCTCGCTACTCGACCCTGCATCCCTCGCCACGGTCTAAGTGGCCGCATTTTTGATCCAGCCAACACCACGTTTTCCAAGTGGCCCGACTCCACCTGCACCATCACGCTGGCCAACACTTCGGCCAGTTCTCCGCAGGCTGCGACGTGATCTGGCAGTTCTAAGCAGCGACCTGGCGGGCCCGCCGCCGCCGCC
>JBMTLP010000301.1:0-4718 GCA_049433245.1 Pirellulales bacterium | reverse complement strand
CACTCCTTCGCCCGTCACCACTGAGGTTTCCAGCACCGTGACCCCAGGGCGGACCTGCTCGAGCGCGGCCATCGCCGCCGCCCGATCAAACCGACAGGCCTCAGCCAAATCGGTTTTCGTGATCACCACCAAGTCCGCCGTATTGAAAAGGCCCGGATATTTCAGCGGCTTCTCCTCCCCTTCGGTGACGCTCATCAGCACCACCCGCAACGACTCGCCGAGGTCCCAACTCGTGGGGCAAACGAGATTCCCCACGTTCTCAATGATCAGCACCTGCAGTTTCTCGAGCCCCAGGCCTTCCTGCTCCCAGGCGGCCAGCTCAGCCTGCACCATGTCGGCCTCCAGATGGCACAGCCCGTGGGTCATGATCTGCCGCACCGGGGCTCCGCTGCTGGCCAAACGACGGGCGTCGAGGTCGGTTTCCAGATCTCCCACGATCGCCGCTGCTGCCACCCCGCAGGCCCGCAGCCGCCGCAGCGTTTCGGTGAGGAGCGCCGTCTTCCCCGATCCCGGGCTGGACACCACGTTGACCACCTTCAAGCCGGCCGCTTGAAAGCCCGCCCGCATCTCCCGCGCCCGCTCGTCGTTTTTCTTGAGGATCCTGGTGCGAACTTCCAGGATCCGCGGCCCAACCGATCCGGCCGCACCGCCTGGGACACCCTCCGTTCTCTGCAACACGCGCTCACTCACCGCCAGCCTCCCCAAGGGTGATCGACTCGAGTTCCAACTCCTGCCCCTGCCGGAGATCTGCGGTGGGCCGCCCACACCGGGGGCAGGCCAGCGGCGGCACCCGCACGAGCTCGGCCACCACCTCGCAGGCTGGGCAGTAGACCTGCACAGGCAGCTCCAAGATGCTGAGTGTGGCGGAAGCTGCCAACGTGTGCTGGCGAGCCTGCTCAAATGCAAACTCAAGCGCCGCCACCGACACCCCAGCCAGGCTGCCCACCCGCAAGGTGACCTCCTGCACCTGGCCACCACCGGCTGCGGTCACTTCCTGCTCCACCAACTCGATGATTCGCACCGCGATGGAGAGTTCGTGCATGCTGGAGTCGCTTCCGCCGGGTGGCTGCCTCTTGACGATCATAGTGGATCATGCCCGCACTCCAGACGCCGACGCCCCTCCCAACGCTCGTGATCGGCTGTGGCAATCCGCTGTGCGGTGATGACGCCGCTGGCGTGGAGGTGGTGCGACTCCTCGCTGCACAGCCACTTCCCCCGCACGTCCGCTGCCTCGACGCCGGCACGTCGGGCCTTGAGGTGGCGCTCGCCATGCGAACCGCGGGGTGCATCCTACTGATCGATGCGGCAAAGGCCTCGGAGGCGAGCCACGCCTGCCCGGGGACAATCCATGAGTTGGCACCCGAGCAACTCCCAAGCACTCACAAGCCGCCCACGGCAGGCCTGAGCATCCACACGATCCGCTGGGACCATGCCCTCGCCTTGGCCACCGCACTGGCTGCTGAGCACCCCCTCCCTCCGGTTCGCTGCTACCTGATCGAAGGGAGTTCGTTCGACTACGCAGCCCCCCTCTCGCCTGCCGTGGCCGGGGCTGCCCAGCGCCTCGCCGAGCACCTCTTTCAGAGCCTCGGCGGCGGAGACGCCCCTGGCTGATCGGTTTTCACCCCACGCCGCCTCCCCGCTGCGTAAACTTCAAAGGTGCACGAGGGCCCCAATGAGATCCGCATGTGCCTCGCCATCCCCGGCCGTATCGACTCGATCACCGACAACCGTGGCCTCCTCATGGCACGAGTCGACTTTGGTGGCGTGGTGAAAGAGGTCTGCTTGGCGTATCTCCCCGACGCCAAAGTAGGTGACTACGCGATCGTGCATGTGGGCTTTGCGATCGCCAAGCTCGACGAAGCTGCGGCGAAGCAGTCGCTGGCCGCCTTTGACGAAATTGCCCAGATCGAAGCCGAGACACCGCCGAGCCATCCCACCGACACCCAAGCCTCATGAAACACCTCGGCGAATTTCGGGATGCCGCCACCACGCGTCGACTGCTCAGCGACATCGCGGAGCTGGCCACGCGCCCCTGGTCGATCATGGAAGTCTGCGGAGGCCAGACCCATTCCTTGATTCATCACGGCCTCGATCGGTTGCTGCCTCCTGCCATCGAAATGATCCATGGGCCGGGATGTCCGGTGTGCGTCACGCCTGCGGCGTATCTCGATCGAGCGATCGCGATCGCCATGCGGCCTGAGGTGATCCTCTGCTCGTTTGGCGACATGCTGCGGGTGCCGGGCAGCCGGGAGAGCCTGCTCGCTGCGAAGGCCCGCGGGGCCGATGTGCGGGTGGTCTATTCACCGCTCGATGCGGTCCGTTTGGCCGAAGCCACACCCGACCGAGAGATCGTGTTTCTGGCGATCGGCTTCGAAACCACGGCGCCTGCCAACGCCATGGCGGTCAAGCTCGCGCATCATCGGGGCCTCGGCAACTTCTCGATGCTCGTTTCGCAGGTGCTCGTGCCACCAGCGATCGAGGCCATCCTCCGCGACCCCAGCACCCGCGTTGACGCCTTCCTTGCCGCGGGGCATGTGGCCGCTGTGATGGGTACGGGCGACTACCCCGAACTCGCCACTCGCTACCGCGTACCGATCGTGGTCACCGGCTTTGAACCGGTGGACCTCCTGGAGGGCATCCGACGCACCGTGCTGATGCTCGAAGAGGGGCGGTTTGGGGTCGACAACGCCTACCCGCGGGCCGTGAGCGACGTGGGCAACCCCGTGGCGAAAAGCACGATCCACGAGGTCTTCCAAGTCTGTGATCAGCAGTGGCGTGGCCTCGGCTGGATCCCACAGAGTGGCTGGCAACTGGCCCCTGCCTATGCGGGCCACGACGCAGCGACGCGGTTTCCCGACGACAACCCCGACGCCAAAGAACCCACGACCGACGCGACCATGTGCCGTAGCGGCGATGTGCTCCGCGGAGTGCTCAAGCCCTCGGCCTGCCCCCTGTTTGGCAAAGAGTGCACGCCGCAGTCGCCGCTGGGAGCCACGATGGTCTCCAGCGAAGGAGCGTGTGCCGCCTACTTCCACGCAGGACGCTGACACTGCATGCCCACGCCCAACCACAGCACGAGCGTCGGGCTCTCCTGCCCTACCATGCAAGCCACGTCGCTGAGCAGCCGGGTGATGATGGGGCATGGCGGTGGAGGGCTCCTCACGCTCCAGCTCATTCGGGAGGTGTTTGCCGCGGCCTTCGGGATGCAGGCGAGTGATCTCGAACACGATGCCGTGGTGCTGCCACGACTGAGCAGACCTCTCGCTTTCACCACCGATGCCTTCGTGGTGCGACCACTCTTTTTCCCGGGAGGGTCGATCGGTGACTTGGCGGTCTACGGCACTGTAAACGACCTAGCGGTGGCCGGAGCGGAGCCGCGCTTCCTGACGGCGTCGTTCGTGATCGAAGAGGGACTCCCCCGCGATGATCTCGTCCGCATCGCTGAGGCGATGGGAGCAGCGGCTCAGAGAGCGGGCGTGCGAATCGTGGCAGGTGACACGAAGGTGGTGGAACGCGGCCACGGCGACGGCGTCTACGTCACCACCAGTGGCATCGGCGAACTCCTTCCGGAACTCACGCTCTCCCCAAGCCGCGTGGCCCCCGGAGACGCGATTCTTCTCAGCGGTACGCTGGCCGATCACGGGATGGCCATCATGCGGGTTCGCCAGGACCTCGGCTTCGAAGCCAACATTCAGAGCGACACCGCCCCGCTGCACGGTCTCGTGGCGACGATGGCTGCAGCCTGCCGCGAGATTCGCCTGATGCGCGACCCCACCCGCGGCGGCCTGGCAGCCTGCCTGACGGAAATGGCCGAAGCATGCGGGCACGGGTTCGCGATTGAGGAAGCGACTGTGCCGATTGCGCCGGCTGTGGCGGCAGCCTGCGAAATCCTCGGCCTCGATCCCTGGCTCGTCGCCAACGAGGGCAAACTCGTGGCGATTGTGCCAGCGGAGGCGGCCGACGCTGTGGTGCAAGCGATGCGATCCCACCCGAACGGCCGAGAAGCGGCGGTGATTGGACGCGTAGTTCCCGACCATCCCAGGCGGGTGGCGGTGCGGACCGGCATCGGCGGCCAGCGGATTGTGCCTATGCCGGTGGGCGAACTGCTCCCGAGAATCTGCTGAGAGGTTCTGCGGGCTGGGCGACATCGGGTTCAGTTCGGCGACCCAAAATGTCGCAAAAGGAAAAGAGACGGACCCTCCACCTGCGGCTGGTGTGTGGCCGAGCTGCCAGCCACCCGAGCCTCCACCAACACCTGACGAGCCCATGTCCCGCGAGATCGTTATCACCGGCCTTGGCGTTGTCAGTCCCCTCGGCGTTGGCCGAGAAGCCTTCTGGGAGCAGCTCCAGGCGGGCCAGAGTGGGATCCGCCCAATCACCGCCTTCGACACTTCCGCCCTGCAGGTGAAGTTTGGGGGGCAGATTGTGGACTTCGATCCCAAGCTCTACGTGCGGCCCCGCAAGAGCCTCAAGGTGATGAGCCGTGAGATTCAGATGGGCTTCGCCGCGGCCGACCTCGCCCTCGTCGACGCAGGCCTCACCGCAGGCAGCGTGGAGCCGGATCGCTTCGGCGTGGTCTTCGGCAGCGACATGATCTACGCCGACGTGCACGACCTGGAGAGCACCTACCGACGCTGTTCGGCCTCCGGCCGCTTCGACTTCGAGCAGTGGGGCACCGCAGCGATGGAGGAGCTCTATCCGCTGTGGTTGTTGAAACT
>JBMTLP010000300.1:0-4720 GCA_049433245.1 Pirellulales bacterium | reverse complement strand
ACTCACAGGCTAAGGCGACCTTCTGAAACTCCTCCAATTCGTCCGAAAAAACCAGGACATTCAGCGTGGCGTAGCCTGAAAGGCCACGACGATGCAGCGTCTGCATCAGCTCGGGAAGATCCTCAAGCGGGAAGTTAGCAGCACGCGCGCGGGCGTTGAAGCCGCAGTCGAGGCCAAAATAGACCGCGTCGGCCCCGTTTTCGATCGCCGCGCGGACGCAGTTCCAATCGCCAGCGGGTGCCAGCAACTCTGGGCGATGACGTGTTTCAACTGGGGAGTTCATGCCGGGGCATCCTCTCACATCTGGTCGGGGCTGCCCGGTGCTTTCTCGCTGATCGCTCAGTGTGGTGCACTCGCAGACCGCCGGCTTACGACGCTGGTCGGGCACGCAGAGTCACGCTACTCGTCGTTGCTACGGAGTCGGGCGAGGACGGTGTAGTCCTCAAGCGTTGTGGTGTCGCCCACCGTTTCCCGACCCGCGGCAATGTCGCGCAGAAGTCGCCGCATGATCTTACCACTGCGGGTCTTTGGCAGTGCGTTGGTGAAGTGGATGTCGTCGGGTACGGCAATCGCCCCGATTTGGTGACGCACATGCTTCCGCAGTTCAGCCTTGAGGTCGTCGTTCGGCTCACCCCCTCGCAAGGTGACAAACACTGCAACGGCTTCCCCCTTCACGTCATGGGGCTTGCCCACCGCCGCAGCCTCCGCCACAGTCGGATGGCTTACCAGGGCGCTCTCGATTTCGATCGTGGAGAGCCGATGTCCCGCCACATTCAACACGTCATCGATGCGGCCCATGATCCAGTAGTAGCCGTCGGCGTCTTGGCGTGCGTTGTCACCAGCGAGGTACTTGCCGGGAACCTTCGACCAGTAGGTCTCGCGGAAGCGTTCGTCATCCCCCCAGATGCCGCGGAGCATGCCCGGCCAGGGTTGTGTCATCACCAGCCAGCCGCCTTGGCCAGCAGGCACGGGCTCACCGACTGCGTCGACAATCTCAGGGCACACGCCAGGCAGCGGCAGCGTGCAACTTCCCGGCTTGGTGGGGGTGCAGCCGGGCAGCGGGCTCATCATGATCCCGCCGGTTTCGGTTTGCCACCAGGTATCGACAATTGGGCAACGCTTTCCGCCGATCACCTCGTGGTACCACATCCACGCTTCCGGATTGATGCCCTCTCCGACCGTTCCCAGCAGTCGCAGCGTGGAGAGGTCGTGTCCATCGATGTGCTGCATACCCCACTTCATGAAAGCCCGGATGGCAGTGGGGGCGGTGTACAAGATCGTGACCTTCTCCTGCTCGATGATTTCCCAGAATCGCCCTTCGTGCGGTGCGTTGGGAGCGCCTTCGTAGATCAGGATCGTGGCGCCCGCAGCGAGGGGGCCGTAGGTCACATAGCTGTGCCCAGTGATCCAGCCGCAGTCGGCGGTGCACCAAAAAATGTCGTCGTCGCGGAGATCAAACACCCACTCTGCGGTGGTCTTTGCCCACAGCACGTAACCGCCCGTGGTGTGCTTGATGCCTTTCGGTTTCCCTGTCGACCCGCTGGTGTAAAGGATGAACAGCGGCGCCTCGGAGTCCATCGGCACTGCGGGTGTGTCCCACGGCATGTGCTCGACAAGGTCATGCCACCAGATGTCGCGGCCATCGACCATGTCCACCGGCTGGCCGGTGCGACGAAGCACGATCACATGCTTCACGCTGGGAGACTTTTCAAGCGCTTCATCGACATTGGCCTTGAGCGGTAGGAGCGAGCCGCGCCGCCAACCGCCATCGGCCGTGATCACCGCAACCGCCTGGGCATCGTTGTTGCGATCAGCAATCGCCTCACTGGAGAAGCCGCCAAAGATCACCGAGTGCACGGCGCCGATGCGGGCGCAGGCGAGCATCGAGATCACCAACTCTGGCGTCATCGGCATATAGATAGACACGACATCGCCGGCCTTGATGCCGAGGCTCGCGAGCCCCGCTGCGGCCCTGCAGACTTCCTGCTGCAGTTCGCGATAGGTGAGCACGCGTCGCTCCCCTTCGGGCTCGCCAACCCAAACGATGGCGGGCTTGTCGCCATGTCCGTGCGCCACCTGATGATCCACACAAGCAGCCGAAGCGTTGATCTTTCCATCGACAAACCACTTCGCCACAGGGGGCTGCCAGTCCAGCACCTTCGTGTAGGGAGTGGTCCAAGGAAGTTGCTTGGCGCGGGCGTCCCAGAAGCCGGCAGGATCCGTTCGCGCTTCGTCGTAGAGTCGCCGGTAGTCTTCGAGCGACCCAATCCGCGCCTTCGCGGAAAAATCTCCGGGAGGCGGGAAGAGTCGGTCTTCCTGCATGACGGTCTGGAGATGCCCCGACGCTGCGCTCGAATCACTCATGCACTTCCCCCTTTGAAAGAATGTTTCGACGGAGTCTAGCCACGGCAGGGAGGGGTGGGCAACGAGCTACCCCCGACCCTCGGACTGCACTCGAGCGACCTCTGGCCGCAGCGATGGCACCGAGCCTATTTTCGCCGCAGCCGGGCAAAGAGTCGCCGGTAATCGGCGGGCCGAACAGCAAACACGGATCGCTCTGCGTCTGAGGGGTCCTCGACGAGGTCCTCTTCAACAACGATCACGTTGGCGTCGAGTTGATCCGCCTCGTCGTCATACGGCGGCACGTCGTCGCCGTCATCCTCCAGCGCCGCTTCATCGAAATCAGCGAGGTCGCTGGCGTCGGTCGTACACCCCCGGTCAGGTCGATACTCATACTGATCCTGCCACGATGGCTCTTCGGTCGACTCCCACCTCGACCGCGAACCTTCGTGACGATCGGCTGTGACAGCCCCGGCGCCGGCTCCTGGCGCGCGATCGGCATCTTGGATCGCCGTCGGCGGTCTTCCCCCTCGCTCGCTCGCGTCATGCCGACGATGAGCAGGTTCGTCCTCACCGGCCTCTTCAATCGCCGCCAGCTCATGGCCGAGCCCGCCCCCCTCGCGGCTCACAACCTGCTGACAGTTGCGAAAGTCATCTGGTCCCTGAGACAGGTGCCTCTCGACCATCGACTCCTCTTCAAAAAGGTCGTCAAAGGGATCTAGGGATGCATCGAAGAAAAACTCGACATCGGGGCCCTGAATCGGATCGATCGACGAGGCCTCATTGGCGGGGGTGCCCGGTACTTTTCCAACGCTCTCGATGATGTGAGGTCCATCGGCACGGATCGCTGCGTCCTTGTCCTGAGCATCGACCGGGGTGTCGTCCCAGCAACCATGCACCCAGTCGTCGTCATCGAGTGAACCGAAACTGATCGTGGTGGGTTCACTGATTGGACGTTCTGCCGGTGGGGCCGGCACGGCGGCAACCGCGGCGACGGCCGTGGCTTCAGGAGCAGGCAATCGCTGAATATCGCGCCAGGCCACATCGATATCGGTTGGTCGGAGTCGCTTCGCGTCTCCGGTGGTGACCAGTGCGTGGTCGCAGATTTGGTTGATCAGGCGGGGCAGGCCATCACTCAATGAGAACACCGTATCGTCGCAACCTACCTCAAAGCGACGGTCCCAATCGAGGCCTGCCTCCCGACATTGAGCGCGAACATAGCGACATGTTTCCGCATGGTCGAAAGGCTCAAGGTAGGTTCGGATCACAATCCGCTGCGCGAGGCTCTCGAGCTTGGGATTGGCAAGGCGCTCTTCAAGTTCGCGGCTACCAGCGAGCACGATGTGCACCGCAGGCATCGGTGTGGGGACCGTCGATAGCAGCCGCAGTTCGTCGACGAGCCGCGTGGGGAGCGTCTGTGCCTCGTCAACCAGGATCACCAAACCCGAACACGTGGCCGCAAGGCCCCGCACTCGCTCGACCACACTCATGCGGAGGTCATTCTCTTCCAAGCCCCGATACGCCTCACCAATCTCTGCGAGTACCGACTGCCACAGGGCCCGGCGGGTGCAGATCCGCGCTCCCGAGAGCAGTGCCACATCGAAGTCGTCGCGAAGGTCCTCGGCGAGTTTGGCCAGCAGCATCGACTTGCCGACGCCCGCCTGGCCCACCACCAGCCCCACGCCTTCTGCTCGCCTCACGCCCCGCTCAAGTTCTTCGCGAGCCGCTTCCACAACCCCGGCAGGGAAGTAGAAGGCGGGGCGAGGAGCGGCGAGGAACGGACGGCCTTGGCTGCGGTGCTGAGGTGAATGCATGACGACTCGAATCCATGGGACAAGGGCACTCGTCAATGAAGGACATCGACGCACTTTTGATGTCGACCAGAAGGAGCGACTTCCTGTACCCCAGTGCGGTTGCACGGTTTCCGAAACCGGAACACGTTGCGGGATCGGACCGATCGCTCCGGAAATGCCGTATGGGCTTGGTTGGCTCATGTCTTGGGGCGCTCGGGGCGGCCCAATGCCCCCGGGCGGGACGATCGCGTCGGGCTTCGTGCCCTCCGCTCACTGCATGTCCGCGTCGCTTTCGCCCTCCGGGCTTCGCTCGCTTCCATAGCCCCGGCCGTGGGCACCGGCCCGCCCCTCGCTCGAGGATGAGGACGGCCTGTCCGCCGCCTGCGGCGTCGGTCTGCGGCCGGGGGGAGCGGTGGCTTGGCGGTCGGCGAAAGCTCGAGGAGTTTTCGGACAGCTTCTGTCCGACGACGAGACTTTTGCCGTCGCTAGGCCGGAGCGGGCGCTCGGGGCGGCCCAATGCCCCCGGGCGGGCCGATCGCGTCGGGCTTCGTGCCCTCCGCTCACTGCATGTCCGCGTCGCTTTCGCC
>JBMTLP010000299.1:0-4749 GCA_049433245.1 Pirellulales bacterium | reverse complement strand
GACTGTCAAAAAAAGCACCCCCTGGCCGGGAGTTCCCTGCCAGGGGGTTTTCTATGCGCCGGAAGAGGCTTGGCAGGCTACTGATTCATGCCTGGGGGGCCAGGAACGATGTCTTTGTCACCCGACTTGTAGGCTTCGGCGTCAGCTGCTGGGGCCTCGACCATCTTGGGGCCGGTGTAGAAGACCTGGATCGTGCCGCCCACGCCCTGCGACTCGATAACGACCGCCTGCTGCAGGCTTCCGGTGGTCGGGAGGGGGGCCTCCGGGCGGATGAAGAAGGGCTGCCCATCTCGCTCCGACACAAACAGCTCATCAAGGCTGCCAGAGGGGATGTCCATCGTCTTCTTCAGGTCGGCGGGGATGTCGCTCTGGATGAAAGCCTTGAAGCTTTCCACGTCAGCAGGGCCCGCGCCGTTCTTGTTCTGGTAGAAGGAGTAGGCGTTTGCCAGACGCTCACCATTGTTCTTGTTGGCGTCCTTGAGGATCTCGTCGCCATCAGGGCCACCGCCGCAGCCGGTCACGGTGAGAACGAGGCAGAGTGCGGCCGTTGCGACCGCAAAACGACGTGAAAAATAGCGATTCATCGGTTGAAGGCTCCACTGTTGGAGGAGGGGAATACTCGATCGAGACGTTGTCGGTCGGGCCGTGAGCAAGCTCAAGGCATTCTAGAGGATAGAAAAAGGCGGCTGCCGGATCGCCGACAGCCGCCTCACGTTTGCAGTGATCTCTGCGGCAGATCAGTCGAGGTCGTTGTTGCGACCCATCCTGTCCGCCCGCTTGCCCACTTGGTTGAGAGCGGTCATGTCGACGGTGTAACTCACCGACCGCACGCTTCCGTCACCAAACAGAGCCTGGAAGTTGGTCGGGTGCGAAGAGCCGAATCCACGCTCGTACTGATCCGAAGGCGGGTTGGCCCGGCGAACCGTGCCGCTGGGGATTGACCCGCCAATCGAGTCAGACACAGGAGGGAACGATCCGCAGCGCATCACGCCGTAGAGTTCACGGGGGTTGAACTGACCATACTCTTCTGGCCATACGCCCGCGAGATACTCCGTCACACGGACGGCCTTTTCGGCGGCCAGCAGGGTGTGCGAAGTGCCGTCACGAATCGCCCCCATGGTCACCGGGGCCATTTTCACGAGTTGGCCAGTGCTGGGGTCGGCGTAACCACCAGCCGAGATGATGCCCTGCCACTGGATCTTCGCACCTGGATTCGGGTGGAAGAAGTTGGGCCGCGACGTGTTGACGTCGTCATTCATGTAGCCGGCGTAGTCGGAGTAGGCCTGAAGGATGCCGTTCTTGGCAACCACGCGACGGGCACCACGACCAGGACAAACATACGCTTGCACGGTCTGGCCGTCGAGCGTTTGAGCCGGGTCGAGGTAGCCTGCACCGGTCCCACGAAGGGAGGCTGTTGCCGTTTCTTCGATGTAGGGCAGCAGGGCCCACATCCAGGTCAGCGTGTTGACGCCGTAGTTGTCGCGATTTTGGTTGAGCGGATCCCAGTAGCCATACTTTGGGCCGTCCGGCTTCACGCCGGTCGACGGAAAGTATTGCAGGCTCGACTCGTGATTCAGCACAGCCAGGCCGATCTGCCGCATGTTGTTCTGGCAGCTTGAGCGGCGGGCAGCTTCACGGGCCGCTTGGACGGCAGGGAGGAGCAGGCCGACGAGCACGCCGATAATGGCGATCACCACCAGCAACTCAACGAGCGTGAAGCCCGTCTTCTTGCTGGAACCCGGCATTCCATGACGGGGAAGAGAGAGACGAAGCATAGGTTCACCTGTGGTTGTACGACCCCGGACTGCCTCAATTGACGCGGCGTCCGAAGGGAAAAAACTATAAGAGATGATACACCCGGTCGAGAGCCCTGCCCTCACCTTAGTTTTGCACACAAACAACCCACCCTGTCAAGGGGTTGGTTGTGAGGGAATTGTGCGGGTGAGTCCGCAAATGAGGGGGACTGTCGCCTCAGTTGGCCCGCTGGCAGGCATCGGCGATGGCGTCCCAAAGGGCGACGCGGCTCTCCAGGGCAGTTCGGGCCGAAAGAGAGGCCTCCGCCCACGTTTCTAGGTCGTTGCCGCACAAGCGGGCCATGATGCGGTGGCACATCGGGCCGTGGTGCTCGTCGTCATGGGCAATATGCCGCTCGAGGTAGTAGCGGAACGGCCCCCAGGCGAGGGTGTCGTGGTCGGCGAGCCGAGCCACAAACTGCCGAAACATCCCGGGAATGACATCTTCCCGGCCGTAGGTGAACGCGGCCACGATCGCCGGCGTCGACTCGGTGGCGATGACGTCGAACGAACGCCGCACAAACTCGGCGGCAGCCGTGGGCACGCCAGCGGCGGTCAGCGCTTGAGACAGCGGTGCTCCGCCGGCGAGGAGTTTCAAGAGCCGTTCCACAGGGGCCGTGTCGGCACCCGCCCGCTTCATGGCGTCTAGATACATCTCAAAGTGAGAAGCGTAACCACCATCCGGCAGGGCGTCCGACTCTTCGTCGAGCACGATTTCATTGATGAGCCGGCGGGCCTCAGGGTCGGGGGTGGGCAGCCAGGGAACGCTCGTGCAGGTCAGCCGCTGCTGCACGGCCTTGAGCAGGCTCTGAAAGTCCCACACCGCGTAGACGTGGAACTCCATGAACCTCCGGAGCCTCTCCGGCGTGTCAATCGCGGTGTAGAGGGGATGCGACAGCAGTCGGTCGCGGGCATCGCCGAGGTCGATTCCAAGGGTGCCAGGGGGCGGCGGGGCTGGGGTCGCCAATGCGGTGCTCATGAAGCCTTATCTCACTCGATCCAGACAGACGTGTTTTCAGCCAGATAGGTCCGGAAACCCGCTCTTACACAGTTCCTATAGCGCGCTTGCGCTGCTTCGACAAGTCAGTCGCCGTTGCTGCAAGCGGATTGTCGCGGAAACCAGGGGTCCGAGCGAGTGGTGATGCCCATGCTCAAATCCCTTCCCCGAGTTCTGAGGGCAGCTGGATCTCGGGATTCGTGCGGAGCAGCCGCACGGTTTGGCGGGAGACCAACCGTAGTCCAAGGAGCGTGAGCCTGCCCCGGTGCCTCAGGAGCCAACTGGCCGCCTCTTCAGTGAGCGTTTGGAGGCCATTGAGTTGGAGCACGCCGGTGTGGTGGGCGAAGTGCTCGGCGTGTTCCTGAGTGATGTCGGTCAGAGCGTTGAGTTGGATGTCGCCGGAGTGGCGGCAGAGGTACCCGGCGGCCGCAGCGGTGACCAGCGTGGCACCGTTGAGTTGCAGGCAGCCCACATGGTCGCTCAAGGGGCGGGCGAGCTTGCTGCGAACGGCTTTGATGCCGTTGAGCCGCAAGGTGCCCCGTTGGCGGCCGAGTTCGTCTGCGGCGGCGAGGGTGAGGGCCGACACGTGATCGAGATCGACGTGATCGAGGCGAGCCAGTGCTTTGGCATGCCGGCCGGTGAGCACATGGCGAGCAGCGTCGGTGCCGAGTTTGAGGTCGTGGGAGTCGCTGAGTTCTCCAAGAAACACCCGATCTCGAGCTGAGGCCGACTCGCGGAGCAGAACTCGCTTGGCGTAGCGGCCGATCTTGAGCAGCATCGCTTCAAAGGAAAACACGCCGAGCATGGAGGCGGCCCCTACGAGGACTACCGCAGCAGCGACGACCATCCCCGCGCTCGGGAGCAAGAAGAACGTGGCGACCGATGCGGCAACCCCCAGCATCACGGCGAGAACGCGGATCGCGATCAGGCGGCTGCGAGGGGCTTCGGTGCTCTGGTCGCCGTTGTTCTTGTGAACAAGTGGTGGCGAGTCGTGACCGTCAGTCGAGGGCACCGAGTCGTCGGCAGGCACAGCCAGTAGACCATCGATCGCAGCGGCTGAGTCTGCAGCCGCCGCGAAGGCAGGTCGAACGGCATCGCCGATCCTCTCTTCGCGGCTCAGGGCTAGGTTGTTGAGGCTTGCTGCGGTGAGTGGATGATCGTCGCCGAGAGCTTCGCGACGGATCCGCAAGGCCCGCTCACAGAAGTGAGCTGCCTCTTCGTACCGCCCGAGGTCTCGGCACAAGCCGGCAAGGCGATCGAGGCTTTCGGCCACATAGGGATGGTCTTTGCCGAGCGACTGCTCGCGAATGGCGAGCGACTGAGCGAGCAGCGTTTGGGCCTCGTCGTAGCGGCCGAGTGTGCGGTAGAGATAGCCGAGGTTGCAGTAGCTTGTGGCGGTGTGGGCGTGCTTTCTGCCGAGGATCGCTTCGCGGATGGCCAGCGAGCGCGAGCAGGAGGTGACGGCATCCACATACCGGCCCTGCTTTCGCAGGCACGTGGCGAGGTTGTCGAGGCAGGTGGCCGTCTCGCGGTGATCGGGGCCGTAAGATTTTTCGCTGATGGCGAGGGCCTCGCGAAAGAGCTGCTCGGCCTGGTCGTATTTCTGCTGGTCTTCTAAGGCACGGCCCGACTGCCGCATGTTTTTCATGAGGACGCGAGTGGCCTGCTGCAGTACGTCTTCCGCCTGGCGGTCGCGGCCAAGGGCTCGCAGCACAGTGACCTGCTGCTCGAGGGCGACGGCCAGGCGGTGGTCGTCTCCGCCAAACTCAGCGCGGGCCTGGTCTGCGGCTTCACGGAGCGACTGCAGGGCGGCCTCATGGTCGCCTTCGGCCTGCAGTAGCGTGGCTCGGGCAATCTGACTGGAGAACAGTTTTCTCGGCATCGACCATCTCCCATGGAGAGGTGAGGTTGCCTTTTATTTTGCCGTCACGCGCACGTTGGTTTGAAGCCCGAGCAGTT
>JBMTLP010000298.1:0-4775 GCA_049433245.1 Pirellulales bacterium | reverse complement strand
GATCTGTCCGCGCTGGCGGCGGCTCAGGCCGGGGGGGCGGGTGGGATGACAGGCAACGTGCCTCCGGCGGCCGCGGCAGCCCCGCGGCTTCGGGGCTGTGGACTCCCGGTGGTGGCACGCCCCCGTCGTCCGACGGCGGCGA
This sequence comes from Pirellulales bacterium, assembly GCA_049433245.1. Classification (GTDB taxonomy): domain Bacteria; phylum Planctomycetota; class Planctomycetia; order Pirellulales; family UBA1268; genus M30B53. The sequence goes on along the minus strand of JBMTLP010000298.1, from coordinate 4,633 downwards.
AAAGAAAGTGATCTGGACGCCTGGTTCATGAGCGCGAGCAACGCCGAGATCGCGGCGATGCAGCGAGCACTCGAACTCGCGCGTCGCGGCGAGGGCTTGGTTGAGCCCAATCCCATGGTGGGGGCGGTGGTGCTTGATACCGCCGGTGCCACGGTAGGCGAGGGCTGGCACGCCCGCTTCGGTGGGCCGCACGCGGAAGTGATAGCCTTGAGAGAGGCGGGGCTTGCTGCCCAAGGCGGCACGCTCGTGGTCAGCCTGGAACCTTGCTGCCATCACGGGAAAACGCCCCCGTGTACTGCGGCCGTGATCGCTGCAGGCGTGCGACGAGTGGTGGTGGCGACCACAGATCCCGCGAGCCACGCCGCTGGCCGGGGGCTGGCTCAGTTGCGGGATGCGGGCCTTGAGGTTGTCGAGGGGGTTGCCCGCGAGCAGGGCGACCAACTCATCGCCCCGTTTTCCATGCTTGCCCTGCGGGGACGGCCATGGGTGATCGCCAAATGGGCGATGAGCCTGGATGGGCACGTGGCGACTGCTACAGGAGAGAGTCGCTGGATTTCCGGGGATGCGTCGCGAGGTATGGTCCATCGGCTGCGGGGGCGTGTGGATGCCATTCTTGTCGGGATCGGCACGGCGCTCGCCGACGACCCGCTGCTGACCGCTCGGCCGCCCGGCCCTCGGCAATTGCTGCGGATTGTGGTCGACTCAACGGGGCGACTCCCCATCGCGAGTCAACTCGTGCAGACAGCGTCTGCTCACCCCACGTTGGTGGCCGTTGGCCCTTCAGCTGACCCGAGTCGGCTTGCGGCGTTGAGAGGTGCTGGATGCGAGGTGTGGCAGTCGCAGGGCACGTCGCCTGCAGAGCGGCTGGCTGAACTGCTAAAGGAGTTGGGCAGCAGGCAGTTCACCAATCTGCTCGTCGAAGGGGGGCCGACCGTCCTTGGAACCCTGTTTGATGCAGGACTCGTCGACGAGGTCCATGCCTTCGTCGCTGGCAAGATCATCGGCGGCGTGCATGCCCCGGCGGCTGTTGCAGGGCGGGGGATCGCAGCCATGAAAAACGCACCGAGGCTCTCAATCGAATCGATCGAGAGCCTCGGCGAGGATTGCTTTCTTCGCGGCTTGGTCATCCGCCCGTGAGGGTGAAGACTGCCTAGCGAGTGGGCATGTCTTCGATCACGTTCTTCCAGCGTGTCACGGTCACGCCATTCTCGACCGTTTGCTGGGCCACCCCGCCCTTGAGGCATCGGCAGGCGTCGAGAAACACCTGCAGTTGCTCGAAGAAGGGGGCGATCATGCGGCTCTCGTCACCTGGCGAGAGTTCGACCTCCGAGTCGACGTTGCCTTCCCGCTGTTGCACTGAAGCGTAGCGAGCCCCATACACCAGCCAGGCTTCGATGAAGTCGATTATGGCCGGCACGTCTGCGGCTGCGGCACTGCCCATCGATCCTTCGAAACTGCCAACCGCTGAGGCGGTTTGGAGGTCTTCGGCCTTCAGCAATCTCCCCGCCTGGCTCGTCACCAGCGAGAACACAGCCACGTCCTTGCCGAGGCCAATCGCCGGAGCAATTCCCTCGGCTAACTTGGCCTGAGGGATCGGGAAGCTCCACACCGTCCCGCCATCCACCTTGGCTTCCACGGGCTCGGGGATGCGGTAGCCAGGAGGTACAGCCGACGGATCCTTTTCGCGAATCACGTTCACCAACGTGTCGGCCATTTCAAAGAGGTCGTTGAGCCCCTCCTTGAAGAGCGTTGCATCGGCCAATCCCAACACGATCGCCGGCTCGATTACAGGCAGCGGGTCGGTGGAAGAGGGCAGGTCGGCTTGCAGCCGCGAGACCTTCGTTTCGTCATCAAGCACCAAGGCAAACTGGCGATCGGCCAGCGCCGGGATGAACTTCGTGTGGACCGTCGTGACGAGGTTGCCGAGCAGCGGTCCAAAGGTGGTCTTCGCTTCGTCGAACTTCTCACGATCCTCGGCGTCCATCTTTTCGACGAGGTACTTCTCGAAGAAGCCCGCGGCCATCCGGCACCAACCAGCTACGGTTTCGAGCTGCACGGCATCGATCGATGTCCGCGAGGCGAGCACGGCAAAAGGTGAGCCACCCACGTGAGAGAGGATGGTCAACGGTTGCGACGCATCGAGGGCGACATTGCTGGACCAGTTCCATGTCTCGCCTGCGAAACCGGCGTCGGTGGCGTAGGAGAACGACATCCAAGCCCCCGGCTTGGGGAGCATCGCTTCATACTCGTCGGCGATCCGCTCAAGGCCCCGTTGAGCGTCTTCTCCGGCTTCTTTCGACAATTCCGCCTTGGCAGCCATGGGAACCGCGAAGCCTGCCAGCATGCGGAAGTCGTCGCCGTTGGGGCTCACGGCAGCCATCAGTTCCTCGCTCACGTAACCCACGCTGGTGACCTCTGCTGTCGTCGCTGCCCGGTAGGGGGCGAAGGCGTCGATGGTGGCCAGGCTCTTCCCATCGGCCGAAAGAGAGATCTTTGACAGGTGGTCGGTCGAGTCGCCGATCGAGATCACAAACCGGTCTTCGAGCACGCCCAGCGCGATCACGAGGTTCAGCGAACGAAGTTTGTCGATCACCTTGTCGACGGCGTCTGGATCGTCACTGTAGGCATCAAGCCCGAGGTTCTCCCAAGGCGCCAGTTCGCCAGAGATCGAGAACACCAGCAACTCGCCACCGTTGATCGACTCACGGGTGAGCGCATCGGCGAGATCTGGTTGCATCTGTGTGAACATCTTCAGGAGCATCTCCAAGCGAGCGAGTTGCTGCGTCGCGGCGTCGCTCATGCTCGTCTGAAATCCCCACACGATGTCGGGCAGGGTGAGGTCGTCAATGTTGTCGGCAAGCGCCTCAAAGAAGAGGCGGGCTGCGGCCTCGTTCGCTCCGAGCGACTCGTCGTCGAGTTCATCTGCGACCGCCTGAGAGAGACTGGTCATCTGGTTTGCCCGCTGCAACGCCATCAGCAGTTTGGTGAACTGAATGCAGGAGGCTTCACCGTACACAAACGTGTCGTGGGAGAGCATGTCGGTGAGGAGCGCAACGGCCTGCTTATTCTCTGGTATCTCCAAGAAGGTGGATGCCATCGAGAGCGGGCTGCCTGGCATCGACTGCATGTCTTCGAGTTGTTCCAGCCCCATCTTGACCGCGGGCAACTCAAGAATCGCCTGCATGGCGTTGCTGTCTCGCACCATCTCATACTGCTGCTTCAGCCGCAGCGAGCCGGAGAAAAAGGCAGCGTCGGCAGGAACCATTTGGACGCCGCTCAACTCCGGCTCAGCAGAGACGGCAAACGCAGGGCAGAGCAGCAGGGTCAGGCACGCGACACGACTGATGAGTCTTGCAGGCTTCCGGAGTGGTACCGGAGAAAAAAATCGAGCCATTTCTTGTGTGTTCATTCCTGAAGTCCAATGGAGAGGGGGCGAGGATTCGCCGTCGCGGAGCACGACATAACGGATCATGATAGGCCAGCGCATAATGAAAAGCACACTCTAGTTAACGCCGCGAGAACGATTTTCCTGACAGACTCCGTTGGGCCTGTCTTCCTTTGTGGGGTTTGCCCGTGCAACTCGAAGGCACGACGATTGTTGACACCTTTGCCGAGGCATTTCGGCTGCGGTGCGCCAGGCTGATCGTGACCGCGCACGACGCCCACTGGCTGCAGGTTGCGTGCGAGGCGGCGTGTGGCTACGGCACGAGTGTGATCGGCTGTGATGCCGAGATGGGGGTGGAACGCGTGCTGGAGGAAGCGGCATCTCCCGACGGACGTCCCGCGGCGAGCCTGTTGGCGTTTGGCTTTGCAGCGGAGTCGCTCGCCAAGGCTGTTGCCAACCGCACGGCGCAGTGCTTGCTGACATGCCCCACAGTGAACGTGTTTGACGGGATGCCGGAAGCCGAGGACCGCGCTCCGCTCGGGAAGCACGTCCGCTTTTTCGGCGACGGTTTTGAAAAAACCAAACTTTTCGATGGTCATCGCATCTGGCGAGTGCCGGTGATGGACGGTGAGTTTCTTGTAGACGAAACGATTGGGATCACCAAAAGTGTCGGTGGCGGGAACATTATTCTGCAGAGCGATTCGCTCGACGCGGCGCTCACAGCCGCTAGGCGAGCTGTGGAGGCGATCGCCGCCGTCCCGGGAACGATCACCCCTTTTCCTGGAGGGGTGGTCCGGTCGGGGAGCAAAGTCGGGTCGCGGTACGCAGCCTTGCGGGCGAGCACAAATGATGCGTTTTGTCCGTCTTTGGTTGGACGCACCGCCAGTGAGTTGGTACGGGGAGCGGTGGCTGCTCTCGAAATCGTGATCGACGGGGTGGATGAGGCCGCGGTAGCAGCTGGGATGCTCGCGGGCATCCATGCGGCAGCAGGCGATGGCACGCTCGCCATCGCCGCAGGCAACTACGGCGGCAAGTTGGGCAAGTTTCACTTCCATCTCCACCAGCTTCTCTCCGCGTCCTCCACCGCAGCCAGCCGGCTCCCGTGACGGGCCCTAACTTGCGGTGGCCCTCCATGGCCTTTTTCCACGAAGGCGAACCTTGAAAAAGCCAAGGTTTTTCACCGTTCGCAACCGCCCTATCCAGCGGCAGATGACTTTATCCACGGGCTGCCAGGGCGGGCGACTCATC
>JBMTLP010000297.1:0-4785 GCA_049433245.1 Pirellulales bacterium | reverse complement strand
CACTTCAAGATCAGTCGAGGCGGTGAGCACCTGCTGACCACGCAGTGCTATATCAACGGGCATCCGCAGAATGATCGCGACGGCATCTATCAGCGGATCCCGGATGATGGCCGGCGAGCCAGCGTGACCGTCGATTTTACGCCTGTCGAAGGCTCACGAATCGGTGAACTGGCCGCCGCGTTCGACATTGTCGTGGGACTCACGCCGGAAGATGCGTGAGCGGCGTGATGATCGAATCCAATCCGTTTGCCGTGCTGTCGTTGATCGTCGCGCCGGCGGTCCTCACGAATGCTACCTCGGTGCTCATCATGAGCACGAGCACGCGGCTGGCCCGGGCGATTGATCTGTCACGAGAACTCTCGCATGATCTGGAAGGGGGCACCGATCTGACCGCGCCAGACCAGCAGCGGAAACTTCGCGAGCTGGCGGCGGCAGGCCAGCGGGCCCTCCTGATCTTGCGGGCCTTGCGGAGTTTCTATCTCTCAATTGGCTGCTTTGCGGTTGCTGCGCTGCTTGCGCTGTTGGGAACCGTGGCGGTGCTGCTGGAGTTTCGCAACGGCGCCACTGCGGCAGGTGTCCTTGGCTTGGGAGCCGGCTGTGTCGCGATCACTGGGATCGTATACGGACTCATCATGCTGCTTGGCGACACACGGCTCGCAGTGACACTCCAGAGTGAGCGGGCGGAACGGCTGCTGACGCACACCAAGCGGCTTGGCGTCTGAGGCGGTTGGTGTGTGCCCCTCGCTGGGGTTGGTCCGTCGCGGGCTTGTTGGCTCGTTCGGGCCGGATCAGCTGGCGCCGCTTGTGGCCTTGAGAGTGTCTTTGCCATTACGGTCGAAGAACTGCTCTACGAAATCGGCGCCGAGTCGCAGCACCCACCACTCGCCGAGCAGTTCGGGCTCAAGTCCGCTGGCTTCGGGTTTGCTGGCTTCGGGATTGCCGGGGGCTTCGACGGCAGTTGAGGCTGTGGGGCTGCTCGAGCCGGGAGTGGCCAGGGCCATCTTGCTCAATCCCCAGAGCGCCATGAGTTCTGCAGCAACCACGGGGCTTGGTTCCCCCAGCACCCAGAGTTCCAGCGGTGCTCGGAGATCGGCGGATTCGGCGGGCAAATCGGGGACCACGCTGTCAGCCACGCTCGTGCGAATCTGCAGATAGTCAGCCGTGCTGGTCATCTGCCGCACGCGTTCGCTGCCATTCGGGGCCACGATCGCCAAGGTGGCCTTCCAGGGGAGGCGGCGATTGAGGTTGCTCACGAGGCTGTCGGTTTTTTCGGCGAACGCTTGCCGCACTTCCTCTCCCATCTGCTGCCGCGAGATCGCATCAGCTGCCGGCTGGGTTCGCTCAATTTGTGGCATCGCGAGGCTTCGCAGCAGACGGCCTCGCAGCCCCGGCGGCACGTCGAGCCCCTCGATCGACGACGAGAACCCGCAGTCGATCAGGGTGTCACTCGCGGAGAAGCCGTTGGCATCAAAGTGGATGTCACGCCGCACATCGAAAGGCGAGTTGCCGGTGGAATGAACACGCACGGGGCCTTTGCTGGCGACCGTGTGTGTCGTGGTGAGACCGCGAAAGTGAATCGTGAAACTCGGTGCGGAGGGGTCGGCTCCCTCCACCACGAGCGGCTCGCCGTGCGTGATAGCGTTGCCGGTGACACGAGCACCCAGGAGGCACCGGCTCACGGGGGTTACCTGATCCGCCACCTTGGGGACGTGGTCATGCAGAAAGTCCCGCGAGATCCGCAGTACAAGGGTCTTGTCTTGCACCACGCCCGCAGACGCGGCCTGAAGCGTGCCGATGACGGCGTTGGTCACGGTGTCCTGTACGATCGCCGCCGTGCCATCGCCGGCGACTTGGTCTGCAGCTGCGTCGGTAGGGGACCGCGTGTCGATTTCCTCTGCCGGCGCACCGGTCCAGGCCACGAGGGCAGTGAGGATCATGACCGGGAAGGCGATGCGAAGCGGAACTGGCATGAGGAACTGTCCTGTTTGATACGCGGGCGACGTCTCTGGAAACTACTTGCTGAGACCGCAGGCGGCAAACCGGCGAGGGCGAGCACTCCGAGGCTGGGCTGCTCGCTGAACAGCCCGGCGGGATGAGCCATGTTTTCAGCGGAGCCATCGTGAGCGAAACTGGCGTTTGGATCCTCCGCGAAAGATCACAGCATGCATGAGCCACTGTCCCGCTCGCACCACAACCCGCAGGCAGATGCCGGCCGTGTGACGCAGCACTTCGCCACGGTCGCCTGCCAGGTGCCCGCGGCAGTTGGCGGGGGTTTTCCGCAGGCAGGCGTCCTGTTTGCCCCGTTCTCCAGCGATCCGGGGGTGACGGCGGCTTGCGAGCGCGTGCTCTCGAGCGACGAGCGGCAGCGGGCTGACCGGTTCGGCGAGGAAGGGGTGCGGCGAGCGTTCGTGCAGCGACGAGCTTTCCGGAGGTATGCGGTCGATGTGGCTTTGGGCTCTCCGGGCGGCCTGCTGAGGCACTCCTTTGCCGCGCTCGAAAAAGGTCGGCCCTGGTTGCCTGCTGTTCCCCAGCTGTCCTGGAGTTTTTCCTCGTGTCGCAGTGGGATGCTCGCGGCTTGGTCGCCGGCCGGCGAGATCGGCGTGGATGTTGAGGAGCAGGGCCGCGAGGTCGACTTCATGTCGCTCGCGCGGCGGTACTACGCCCCGGAGGAGACAGATTTCCTGCTCGCCGCCGCCGAGGGGGAGCGGAAGTCGCTGTTCCTTCGGTTTTGGTGTTTGAAGGAGGCAATCCTCAAGGCGATCGGCGAGGGGCTGGCCTACGGCCTCGATCGTTTTGCCTTCACTCTTGAGCCGGCCGTTTCGATCGTGCAAGCCCCGGAGGCGATGGGTGGGGTGGCGGCCTTTCAAGCGGCTGAACTCGTGAGCGATAGCCTGCACTCCGCTGGGGTCACGGGGGCGGTGGTACTGCAGTTCCGTAAGACAGGCTGCCCGTCGGCAACGGATGTGCCTGTCGCATGATCGTGAGATGGTAAGGTGTGGCGGTCAAAGGCGTGCGACCGATGGGTGGAGGGAGCCGCACCGAAGCCATGCTGGGGAACTGTTGTGACACGACTTGCCGGACTGATTGCCGCCACATTCACGCCGATGAACCGTGATGGCGAGGTGACCTGTGGTCCGATCGCCGACATGGTGAACCGGCTGATTGCCGACGGTGTGACGGGGCTCTACGTTTGCGGCAGCACCGGCGAAGGACCGTCGTTGACCACCGAAGAGCGGATGCGGGTGGCGGGGGCCTTCGTGGAAGCTGCTTGCGGGAGAATCCCCGTGGTTGTGCAGGTGGGGCACAACGCGGTCGCCGAAGCCTGTCGACTCGCTCAGCATGCAGAGTCGATTGGAGCAGCGGGCGTCAGTGCGGTGCCGCCGTCGTACTACGGTGTCGCCAGCGTGGGCACGCTCGTTGCCACGATTGCCGCGATTGCGGAAGCTGCCTCTCGTACGCCGTTTTATTACTACCACATCCCACAACTCAGTGGTGTGGCCTTCGATGCGGCCGACATCATGGAAGCCGCGTCCGAGAAGATCCCGACGCTGGCAGGGATCAAGTTCAGCCACACCCAGATCGACATGCTCATTCGCTGTCGGGCCATGCAGGATGGTCGCTTCTCCACCCTGTTTGGTGTGGATGAGATGCTGCTCTCGGCGTGGGCGGCTGGGTGTGATGGTGCCGTAGGGAGTACCTACAACTTCATGGCGGCGCGCTATTTGAAGATGCTGGCTGCGTTTGATGCGGGGCGGATCGACGAAGCCCGGGCTCTGCAGCGGAAGGCGACGGCTGTGACGCGGAGGATTGTGGCGAAGTTTGGCGTGAGCGGGCTCAAGGCAGCGATGGCCATGCTTGGACCTGATTGCGGCCCAACCCGTCTGCCGCTGCCGCAGATGAGCGAGGCCGACATTGAGCAACTCCACCGCGATCTGCTCTTGGCGGGATTTAGCGATGCCCTGACGGAGGCGCGGTGAGGTGATGTGGAACTGCCGCGGCGTGCTGCGAACCGGGTGCCTCGCCTGGGCGCTGCTGTTGGGCGGACATGCGGCCGCGATCGAACTCGCGAGCGAGGCGCTGCCTCCGTTGCCCGATCCAGTCGGGGTGGCGGGGCCGTTTGTGGGTGTCGATGGGCGGGTGCTGATTGTGGCAGGCGGGGCCAACTTTTCTCCCCCGGTATGGGAGGCAACGAAGGAGTGGCATGACGAGATCTGGATGCTGCTGCCTGGCAGCGACGCGGAGGGGCCGCGGTGGGTCGACGGCGGTCGGCTGAAGCGACCGCTCGCGTACGGCGTGGCGGTGTCCACATCGCACGGGGTGGTCTGCGTGGGGGGCAACGACGCCACGGCGGTGTTTGCGGAGGCGTTTCTCCTCCGCTTTGATGCAAGCCAAAACAAGGTTGAGCAGATTCCCTTGCCAGCTTTGCCTATACCATCGGCGTATAGCTGCGGCGCTGCGATCGGTGACACGGTGTATGTGGCTGCCGCCACCCCGTCGTCGTCACTCGCCGACGCGAAACCACGCTGCTGGTCGCTGGACGTCGCGGCCGCACTCGCCGCGGCTAACCCAGGCAAAGCAGAATTAGCGGTTCAGGGAGGGTCGGCGGGCGAGGCAGAGCCGGTGCAGGGGGCTGCCAGTGAGTGGCAAGAACTCCCCGCTTGGCCGGGCCCCGGCCGGGGCTTCGGCATTATGGTGGCGCAGCACAACGGGGTGGAGGAGTGCGTCTATCTGATCAGTGGACGCCGGGAAGAGGCCGACGGGAACGTGGAACTGCTCCGCGATGTG
>JBMTLP010000296.1:0-4785 GCA_049433245.1 Pirellulales bacterium | reverse complement strand
GAGTCGAAGATCGCCTGCCGGGTGTTTTTCGATCCCGACAAAGCTGCCGCGGCCCACTTTCGGGCGACGACCACGCCGCAGGCATTTGTGCTCGATCGCAACCGGGTCCTGCGGTACACAGGTCTGATCGACAACCGCTATTCGAGCCGACTCGTGCGGCAGCCCAAGGCTGACGCCACCTATCTCGCCGATGCGATCGCCGCCGTCGTGGCTGGCCAGGAGGTGCCCATCACGGAGACCACCCCGATCGGCTGCCCGCTGGAGCCCGCTGGCCGAGTGATTGTTGAGCATGGCACTGTTGAGTTTCATCGCGACATCGAGCCGCTCCTCCAGCAGCACTGCCAGCGGTGTCACCATCCGGGAGATGTGGCGCCGTTCTCGCTCATGACGTTCGACCATGCGGTGCAGTGGGCGGCCGACATCAAGGCCTACACAGCTGATCGGCTCATGCCTCCCTGGTCGGTGACCGGGGGGATTCCTCTCAAGAACGACTTGGCGCTGCAACCTGAGGAAATCGAACTCATCGGCCGTTGGGTGGACGAAGGCTGCCCGCGAGGAAATCCGGCCGACGCGCCGCCGCCGGTCGTGTTCGACGACCCGGACGAATGGCAGAGCTCTCGTCCGCCGGATCTCGTGTTCACGCTGCCGGAGGCCATTCATCTCGCCGCGCAGGGCGACGACCACAACCGCACCATCGTCTTTCACTTGGGCAACGAGCAGGAACTCTACCTCGAGAAGGCCGAGTTCATCCCGGGCAACCGGCGGTCGGTCCATCATGCCATGGCCTTCTACGATGGCACAGGCCTGCTGCTCGATGCGCAGAAACGGCTGGGAACGCCGCGGCCGCGGGGCACCGGCGATGAGGACTATGGGCCGGGATACGAGTCGGGGATGGGGCTGGGGTTCATCCCCGACCCAACGCAGATCACACGGAACCAAGACAACCCCGGCGGCAACTTCTTGGGATGGGTTCCCGGGGTGGGTGTTCTCGAATACCCCAAAGATGCCAGGCGGGTGATTCCGCCGCAGTCCGATATCTGTGTCCAAATCCACTACGCACGAACAGGGCGTCCGGAGATCGATGATTCCTCCCGACTCGGCATCTGGCTCGACAAGACGCCTCCCAAGCTCTATTCCAGCGGCGGCATCATCGATACCGATTTCAAGCTGATTCCGAAGGGTGACGCCCATTTCAAAACCACCGGGTCTCGCGAGGTGCCGACCGACTGCCTGCTGTGGCTGATGTCTCCCCACATGCACCGTCTGGGTAAGGAGTTTCGTGTTTGGCACCAGCCGGCGGGCTCTTCTGAGAGGATCTTGCTGCTCGAAGTGACGGACTACGACTTCAACTGGCAGAACCGCTACTTGCCGAAGGAGCCGTATCCGATGAAGAAGGGCTCCACGTTGCATGTGGAGGCGATCTTCGACAACTCGGCAGGCAATCCGCGGCGCGTACCCGGCCCAGAGAAGACGGTTTTCCTCGGTGATCGCACCGAGGATGAGATGGCCTTTGTCGTCGTCGGTACCATGTCGGTGGAGAACGGTTTCGGCAAAGTCGAATGGCTCAAGTATCTCGACAAGATGATCCAGGCAAGGGCGTTCAGACTTGCCTACGAGGCGATGGGCAAGGACTAGAGAATGCACGGAGACGAGCGAGATCATCTGGAGCCTCGAGATGACGCCCGCCGCCTGATGGACTTCCTCCATCTTGGCGAAGCCATCGACCTGCGGCGTCTCGCCTCAGTGCTCCGGCCATTTGTGGAGGCCGATTTTGAGTTTCAGCAGGATCAGTTTGTTGAATGCATGGTGGCCACCTGGGGCGACCATGAAGTCGTCGTGTCGCACCCACGTGAAGAACCGAATGCTGAATATGTGGAGGCTGGCGAACTCACAGAGAACAATGCTGTTACCGCGATCACGCTGACTGTAAAGCAGTCCGGAGAGCAGGTCGGCGAGAGTGCTGCTCGTCAGCGTGAACTGGCCTCGTCCATCGCACTGGCTGTGGCGACGACGTTCGACACAGAGGTGCTGCACAGCAAGACGTGGGACGTGGAGCAGGCCAGGACTATCGTCTGGAACCGACGGTATCGGCACGAGGCTGCGGTTGTTGAGCCGGAGCCGCCGGTCGTCTTCACGAGCGGCTGGAAGCGCATCGCGTTGGTCACCACAATTGAATCTCTCCGTCCAAAGCACGATGGGCCACTCGACTTCATGCACGTCATCCATCCGCGTGCCGTTGTCGATAAGCGACGGCCATTCCCGTTGATGCGGGGGCTGACGGCGATGACGGTGGAAAGCCTCCAACCCCGCTGCACTGTGCTCGGGCCAATCGAGGTTCCGATCGGGGGTCGCCTGCTGCGCGGGGAGTTGGTGTCGATACCACATGCGCCGCAAGAAATGCTCGACGGTCTCTCCGACGCCAGGGACGCCCTGGTCAGTGTGCTCGACTATGCGGAGCACCGTGAGGCGCGTTTCGTGAGTCTTGGTGCCCTGATCCCTTCGATCTCGAGGCAGGGCAGACTGCTCAAAAAAGCCCGGCCGCACATGGCGATCACCACGGGGCATGGGTTTACGGCCGTGACCATTGCTCAGATGGTCGAAGATATCGAAAAGGAAATCGGCTCGGAGGGTGTCGTTGCGGTGATGGGAGCAGCAGGGTCCACAGGGCGTGCTGCGCTGCGGTGCATGTTTCGGCGATCCCCGCGCCGCAGGGTCTTGGCGGTCGACTTGCCTCAGCAGATGAGCAAGATCCCCGAGATTCCTGGCTGGAACCCGACGGTGCATCGGCTGACCACGGTCAAGGAAGAGATCAAGGAAGCGGCGATTGTCGTCTGCGTGACGAACGCGGTCGGCGGTATTTTGCAGGCCGATGACTTCGGCGCAAACACGGTGATCCTCGACGATGCACAGCCCGAAAACGTCGATATTTCGGTGCTCGACACGCGGCCTGATCTGAGAATCGTGAAGTGCTTGACGCGTATCCCTGGGCTCCACTGCCCCTTCGAGATGGGGCTGTTTGCCGCGGAGCATCTCGATCCCGAGGTGAACTTCACGTGCCTGGCCGAGATCATTCTCTCGGCGGCTGAACAACACCCAGAGTCGTGCGTGGTCGGTGATCCCACAGACGAGCAACTGGACTATCTCGAACACGCCGCTCTGCGGCATGGCGTGAGGCCCGCAGAGTTTTTCAGCTTTCCGAGCCTCGGTGCCATCAATCTTGGCGAAAGCCGCACCACACCTCAGCAAACGCGGGTATGACGAAGTGGAGCGCAGTCAGTGGCACTTCCGCCACGGTCTTGCGGCTGACGGACTGCCTTTGGGCAGCGCGATTGCTTGTCGCGTGACGTAAATTCCGACGCAAAAAGCGACGTAATCTGAGACGGCAGGAGGGGGCAGAGCCTGGCAGGGTGAGTCCCTGCCCATTCCCAGAACCTCCAAAAACACCGAGAGGCAGGAGGTTTTTCACCTTCCTGCCTCTGACTGCCACTCCTTGCCGAAGTGGCGTAGCTCCCCGAGTAGGACTCGAACCTACAACCTAGCGGTTAACAGCCGCTCGCTCTACCATTGAGCTATCGGGGAATGAGAGGGCTCAATATTAGCGTCAGCCAGGGGCGCACGCTAGCCGTGCTTGAACGGGCTTCGCGGAGCCAACTGCTACGGGTAGCTCGCTGGTTAGGCTTCGTCGTCCGCCGATGGTGGTGGTGGAGCGTCGAGGTCTTTTTCCAGCAGGACTGAGTTGCCACGGTCGTTGTATTCGATCGTGGTCATGAAGCTCCTCATCAGGAGCAGGCCTCGGCCGCCGGGCATGTCGAGCCGATCTTCACGCGTGCAGTCTGGCACTGTGTCGGGCTTGAACCCCGGCCCCTCGTCGGTCACGCGAAGCCTGACGAGTCGCGGCGAGACCTCGCAGGCAACGAGCACTTTCTTGGCAGGGTCGAGTTGATTGCCGTGCAGAATCGCGTTAACGATGGCTTCTTCTGCCGCCAAATGCACGCCAAAAATATCCGACTGTTCCCAGCCAAAACTCCCGAGTTTGGCGAGGAGCTCATCGAGCACAACGCGACTCGCACCCCTCTCGCTAGGGAGTTCGTAGTCGTGTTGCCAGGTCTTGTTTTCGTGGCTCATCACTGTGGGTCCCCGCTTTTCCGCTCGGCGACGGAGTGCACTAGAACGCCGCCAGTGCGTCCGCCTCGTCGGGGCGGATGTCGAAAACCCTGTTGAGTTTGGTGACCTCAAACACTTCGAGAATCTCGGGGCAGATGTTGCTGAGTTTGAGTCGGCCCTTTTTCCCTTTGATCTTGCGATCGAGGGTGATCAGTTTGCCGAGGGCCGCGCTGCCGAGAAACTCAACGCCCTGGAAGTTGAGAAGGATGGACTTTCGATTATCCAACTCAACCAGCCCAAAGAGTTCGGTACCAAACTCCTCGATCATCGATTCATCGAGGATTTTTTTGTCCTGAAAGCGCACAAGGGTGACATCGCCCGTCTTGGAGACATCAATCCGGCGGTACTGCGACATCGTGGCTACTCGTAGTGCTGGCAAAACTGGGGCTCGACGCCGCGGCGGCCCCCCACTCTTCGGTCGACAACACATGGACATCGCGACCAGCGGTCTTCCAGATAGAAGGTAAGGTACCGCCTGACCTCCTAGATTGCCACGCACGCTACCGCACCGCACGCATTTCCGTCCGCCGAGACTGCCGCTCTCCGCGGAAATGCCATGGCTGCTGCCAGTTTGGCAGAGCAGGCAACCATCCCAAGGGAAAATCACTGGTTTCTCGCGAG
>JBMTLP010000295.1:0-4787 GCA_049433245.1 Pirellulales bacterium | reverse complement strand
CCCAGATCAAGGCGCTCGACATTCCGGCAAGCTCCGGGCGGCCAGCGCTGCTGGCGCGCACCATCTCGATGCTCTTCCCGGCCGGGGAGGGTGCCGCGGGCATGCGGCAGCGGCTCGATGAGATTCGCGCAGAGGCTTCGCAGGCGATCGCGCACGGAGCCACGATCATCGTCCTCTCGGACCGTGGGGCATCGGCAGACATGGCCGCTGTGCCGGCCCTGCTGGCGACCGGTGGTGTGCATCATCACCTCGTGCGAGAAGGTTCGCGAACGCGGTGCGGCCTCGTGGTCGAGACCGGAGAAGCTCGCGAGGTGCAGCACTTCGCCATGCTCACCGGCTACGGTGCAGGGGCGGTGAATCCCTACCTCGCCTTTGCCACCATCGATCAGATGCAGGCTGAGCAAATGATCGACCCAGATCTTCCCCGTGAGAAACTCCATCGCAACTTCATCAAGGCGGTTGGCAAGGGCCTGCTGAAGGTGATGAGCAAGATGGGCATCTCAACGCAACAGAGCTACCGCGGCGCTCAGATCTTCGAGGCTGTCGGCCTGCACAAGGACCTCGTCGATGAGTTCTTCGCTCGCACGCCGAGTCGCATCGGTGGCATCGGCCTCACCGAGATCGCCGAGGAAACGCTCCGCCGTCACGAGCACGCCTGGCCCCAGACGAGCGTGCCGCAGACGCTCGAACTCGACGTGGGTGGGCGGTATCAGTGGCGTCGCAAGGGCGAGTCGCACGTGTTCTCCCCTGAGGTCGTGGCGTCGCTGCAGCGATCGACGCAGATCAACAGCCCTGAAGAGTTCAGGAAGTTCCAGAAGCTGATCGATGAGCAGCAGACGAAACTGCTCACGTTGCGTGGTCTGCTCGACTTCAAGAGTGCCCCAGAACCGGTGCCCCTTGATGAGGTGGAGCCGGCCAAGGAAATCGTGAAGCGATTTGCCACCGGGGCGATGTCGTACGGATCGATCTCAAAGGAGGCCCATGAAACGCTTGCCGTGGCGATGAATCGGCTCGGCGGATGGAGCAACACGGGCGAAGGGGGCGAGGATCCCGTTCGCTACCAACTCGAACCAAACGGCGACAGCAAGAACTCGAAGATCAAGCAGGTGGCAAGCGGTCGCTTCGGAGTGACGAGTCTCTATCTCGTCAATGCGAAGGAACTGCAGATCAAGATGGCCCAGGGAGCGAAGCCTGGTGAAGGTGGTCAGTTGCCTGGTCATAAGGTTGATCGAGAGATTGCTCGGATTCGGCACTCGACGCCGGGCGTGGGGCTGATCTCTCCTCCTCCCCACCACGACATCTATTCGATCGAGGATCTCGCCCAGCTGATTCACGACCTGAAAAACGCCAACCACCACGCGCGGGTGAGCGTGAAGCTTGTGGCCGAAGTTGGCGTGGGCACGGTGGCGGCAGGTGTCTCGAAGGGCAAGAGCGATGTGGTGCTGATCTCCGGTCACGATGGTGGCACCGGTGCCAGCCCGCAGACCTCGATCTTCCACTGCGGGTTGCCTTGGGAACTTGGCCTTGCTGAGACGCACCAAGTGCTCGTGATGAACGACCTCCGCGGTCGAATCGTTGTGCAGACAGACGGTCAGATCCGCACCGCCAAGGACGTGGTGGTGGCCACCATGCTCGGCGCTGAGGAGTATGGCATCGCCACTGCGTCCCTCGTGGTGATGGGATGCATCATGATGAGGAAGTGTCACCTCAACACCTGCCCGGTGGGTGTCGCTACCCAGGACCCAGAACTCCGCAAGAAGTTCAGCGGTCAGCCGGAGCACGTGGTGAACTACTTCTTCCTCCTGGCTGAGGAGATTCGACAACTGATGGCGAAGCTTGGGTTCCGCACGATCAACGAGATGGTCGGCCGAGTCGATCGGCTCGACACCCGGGCAGCCATTGCCCACTGGAAGGCGAAGGGCCTCGACTTCTCACAGATCCTGCATAAGCCCGATGTGCCAGCCCACGTGAAGACCTACTGCCAGGAATCGCAAGATCACGGCATCGAAGAGTCCCTCGACATGACGACCCTGCTCGGTCTGTGCGAGCCCGCGATTGAACGGAAGGAGGCAGTGAAACTCGACCTCCCGATCCGCAACATCAATCGCACCGTGGGCACGATCCTGTCGAGCGAGATCACGCGTCGGCACGGGGCAGGTGGTCTTCCCGACGGTACCGTGCAGATCACCTTCCGTGGTTCGGCTGGTCAGAGTTTGATGGCCTTCGGTGTGCCCGGTGTGCAGGTGACGGTCGAAGGCGACGTCAACGATTACTGCGGCAAGGGTCTCTCGGGTGGCCGCGTGATCGTCAAGCCAGACCCGTCGGCTCCCTTCGTGGCTGAAGATAATGTGGTGGCCGGCAACGTGGTGCTCTACGGGGCCACGGCTGGTGAGGTCTACCTCCGCGGCATGGCGGGCGAGCGTTTCTGCGTTCGTAACAGTGGTGCGGAAGCGGTTGTGGAAGGCGTGGGCGATCACGGTTGTGAATACATGACGGGTGGGCGTGCGGTCATTCTTGGCCGCACCGGTCGCAACTTTGCGGCGGGCATGAGCGGTGGCATCGCCTATGTGTGGGATGCCGACGGCAGCTTTAAGGAGCGGGTCAACCTGGAGCTCGTCGAGCTTGAGCCACTCGATGGCCAGGATCTCGCGTACCTCAAGGACCGTGTCGAGAAGCATGCGGAGTACACCGGAAGTGCACGGGCGGCTGCGATTCTCTCGTCGTGGGACAGCGAGCAGTCGCGATTCGTGAAGGTCATGCCTGTGGACTACAAGCGTGCCCTCGAGGAACTGCGGAAGCTTGCCGAAAAGGAGCAGGCCGAAGCACGAGACGCCCAGGAACCGGTTCGCAGCTGAGACGTTCGCTCGCAGCAAACAGATATTTCAATCAACGGCATTTACGTAGGACGGGAGATGAACGATGGGTGAGCCAACAGGCTTTATGAAGTACGAGCGGAAGGTCTCTGGCTACGCGCCAGTGGAAGACCGCCTCAAGAACTACAGCGAGTTCCTGACGGTGCTCTCCGCAGATGAGATCAAGCAGCAGGGTGCTCGCTGCATGGACTGCGGCGTGCCCTTCTGCCACACGGGTTGTCCGCTCGGCAACATCATCCCCGACTTCAACGACCTCGTGTATCGCCAGCAGTGGCACGAAGCGAGCCAGCGGCTGCATGCCACGAACAACTTTCCGGAGTTCACCGGCCGCGTCTGCCCCGCCCCGTGCGAGGCAGCGTGTGTGCTCGGGATCAACGAGGATCCCGTGGCGATCAAGCAGATCGAAATGACGATCGCGGACCGGGCGTTTGACGAGGGCTGGGTGGTGCCTGAGCCCCCTGCCGTGCGAACCGGCAAGCGCGTGGCGGTCGTGGGCAGCGGCCCCGCGGGCTTGGCAGCGGCCCAGCAGCTCAACCGCGCAGGCCATCTCGTGACGGTCTTCGAGCGAGCCGATCGCCCTGGCGGATTGCTGATGTATGGCATCCCCGACTTCAAGCTGGAGAAAGCCAAAGTCTGGCGGCGCGTCCGCCAGATGGAAGAGGAAGGCATCGAGTTCCGCTGCAGCGCCAACATCGGTGGCAACGTGCCCACCCAGGAGCTTGTGGACGACTACGACGCGATCCTGCTCTGCGGCGGTTCAACCCTTGGCCGTGACCTGCCAATCCCAGGCCGCGATCTCAAGGGCGTGCACTTCGCCATGGACTTCCTGCCGCAGCAAAACAAGCGCAACGCTGGTGATGATGTCGCCGGGCAGATTCTCGCGACCGGCAAGGACGTAATCGTGATCGGTGGCGGCGACACCGGCAGCGACTGCGACGGCACGAGCAACCGCCAAGGAGCCAAGAGTCTCACTCAGTTTGAACTCCTGCCGCAGCCACCAGATCTTGGTAAGTATCCCCGCCGTGACGAGCGGCCCGAGAACACGCCCTGGCCAAACTGGCCGGTCATTCTGCGGACCAGTTCGTCGCACGAAGAAGGCTGCCGCCGCGAGTGGAGCATCCTCACCAAGGAGTTTGTTGGTGATGAAAACGGGCACGTGCGGGCTGCGAAGACCGTGCGGATCGAGTGGTACACCGACGCCGCCAGTGGTCGCCAGCAGTTTCGTGAAGTTCCCGGCAGCGAGGAAGAATGGCCCTGCCAACTTGCCCTCCTCGCGATGGGCTTCACCGGCCCAAATCAGGAAGGCCCGATCAAGGACCTTGGCTTGGAACTCGATCCACGAGGCAACGTGAAGGCCACCGACTACCAAACCAGCCGTGAAGGCGTGTTTACTGCTGGCGACATGCGCCGCGGTCAATCGCTGGTGGTGTGGGCGATCCACGAAGGGCGTGAAGCGGCTCGCAACCTCGACCTCTGGCTGATGGGGCAGACCAACCTGCCGAGTACCTCCGCCGGAGAGTTTGCAGTACACGCTGGGGCGTAAGGTCCAAAGTCGCTGTTGCGAAACTGAGTCCCTTGCTTGGGCAACCTCTCCCTGGGGAGCGGAGGCCTGGTGATCGGCGAAAGCTCGAGGAGTTTTCGGGCAGCCTCCGCCCGACGACGAGACTTTTGCCGTCGCCAGGCTGGAGCGGGGGCTCTGGGCGGCCCAATGCTCTCGTGCGGGACGCTCGCTGCGGGCATCCATGCCCTCGCTCACTGCATGTCCGCGGCGCTTTCGCCCTCCGGGCTGCGCTTGCTCCCATAGCCCCGCCCGAGAGCACCGGGCCGCCCCTCGCTGGAGGTTTGAGGACGGCGGCCGAGGGAGCGGAGGCCTGGTGATCGGCGAAAGCTCGAGGAGTTTTCGGGCAGCCGCTG
>JBMTLP010000294.1:0-4788 GCA_049433245.1 Pirellulales bacterium | reverse complement strand
CGAGATTTTCCACAGCGCCTTCTCGCCCGAGGCGGTGGAGGGGGGCTTCTTGGGCTGCCTTGTGATCGGCATCCGTCGCGCTGTCTTCTCAAACGAGGCGGGGATCGGCTCTGCAGCCATTGCTCACTCAGCAGCGAAGAGCGAATACCCGGTTCAGGAGGGGATCGTGTCGCTGCTCGAGCCCTTCATCGACACGGTCGTTGTCTGCACGATGACGGCGCTGGTGATCGTGATCACCGGGGTCTGCAATGACGAAAGCTGCGCCACGTTTATCGCAAAGAACCAGGGAGCTGCGCTCACGTCCGTGGCCATGCAGCAGGAGATCTCGTGGTTTCCCTACGTGCTTGCCGTGGCCGTGTTCCTCTTTTCCTACTCGACGATGATCTCGTGGAGTTACTACGGCGAACGGTGCTGGACATGGCTCTTCGGTGAGAGTTACACGATCCTCTACCGCATGCTGTTTCTGACGTTCACCTTCCTGGGATCCGTGGTGACGGCCACCAACATTCTCGACTTCTCGGACCTGATGATCCTCGGCATGGCGTTCCCGAATGTGCTCGGCGTCGTGCTGCTCTCCGACGTCGTTGCCAAAGGCTTGGCGGATTACCGGCAAAAACTTGCTGCCGGCGAAGTCCGACCTCACTCTGAGACGGCTGCCTGAGACACCCTGCCGCCAGGCGCATCCCCGCACGGAATCGTGCGTCTACTCAACCTTCTCGTATGTGACGAGCGCATGGCCGCTCGCCGCAGCTGAGAAAAACTGCGTTGGTCGCTCGCCGCCATCCAGGGCCAAGCAGACTCGACGGGTTTTTTCACCGAGTTCGTAGATGCCTTCGTAGGTCCGGCCGACGTTGTTGCCGTCGTTGCTCTGAGTGATTGTGAGATTCACCTGCTTGGGATCGGTCGCGGAATCGATCGAGCTGGTACCTTTGGCGATCTCATTTCCATCCACGAGCAGCGTCCAGTTGCCGTTGGGCTCGTTGATGACGGTAACCTTGCGGACATCGTCGGAATCGTTGCGTTGGCCATTGAGGTCGAGGCTCGTCACCCGCCAGGTGCCCGCCATCTTTTCGAGATCGTCTCCGCGGGCCTCGCCCACAGCCCCAACCCCCAAACCCACCAACACAACCGCGGCAATCCGGGCCCAAGCGTTCGCTACCGGTCGGATGTGGAGTGCGTCTCGTCCCGTCGCCATGCCGTGTCTCCTCGAAAGTTTTCGCGGTGGAAGTCACCGTTGCGACCTACCATACCAACGCCGGATCGCCGAGCCTACGCCGCTCCCGCCAGGGCCACCGTGTCAGGCTCGCGCGCGGTGGCTACTATATGACAACTGGGTCCGCCTGCTTCCTGGGAGTCGATGACGATGATGACGATCACGGAATCTGTTTATCCATGCGGTCGAGTCGGTCGAGTCGGGCGTTTGACCCTCGTGGTTGCAGTCGCGCTCAGCACGGCTTCTGTGATCGCCGACGAGCCGACTGGTTGGTTGCAGTGGCGTGGTCCTTCTCGCGATGGCTTCGTGGCCGGCCCTGCGTGGCCAGACGGGCTCGCATCAGAGCGATTGGAACAGATCTGGCAGGTCCAAGACCTGGGGCCAAGTTATTCCGGACCACTGCTCACAGAGAACCTCGTGCTCATCACTGAAACGCGTGATGAGGCCACCGAGCATGTGATCGCCTACGACCGGGCCACGGGTGAGAAGCGATGGGAGGCATCATGGGAAGGCGCGATGAGCGTCCCCTTCTTCGCCGCCTCGAACGGATCCTGGATTCGAGCCACGCCGTGTGTCGACGAAGGTCGCCTCTACGTGGCAGGCATGTGCGATGTGCTGGTGTGCTTTGACTTGGGCGATGGCAGCGAACTGTGGCGAGTCGACTTTACGAAAGCCTTCGACAGCCCACTCCCGGCGTTCGGCTTTGTTTCAAGCCCGCTTGTCCGGGGCGATCATGTGTATGTGCAGGCTGGGTCGGGCTTCGTGAAGCTTGACAAGAAAACGGGAGAGGTTGTGTGGCGCGTGCTTGACGATGCCGGCGGCATGAACGGCAGCGCTTTCTCCAGCCCATTCATCGCCACGCTCAACGGCGTGGAGCAGATCCTCGTGCAAACGCGTGAGAACCTCGCTGGCGTCAACCCCGACGACGGCAGCGTGCTTTGGCAAACGCCTGTCGAGGCCTTCCGTGGGATGAACATCGTCACTCCCACAGTGATCGACGGCCGGGTCTTCACCACCACGTATGGTGGCGGTTCTTTCCTGTTCTCAGTGGCCAGCGGTGAGGCAGAAAAACCTGTTGATCTCGTCTGGCGAAACAAGGTGCAAGGCTACATGTCGACGCCGATCATCATCGATGGCCACGCCTACGTGCACCTCCGCAATCAGCGGTTTGCCTGCCTGAATCTCACCACTGGCGAGGAAGACTGGATCACGCAGCCCTTTGGAAAATACTGGAGCATGGTCGCCCAAGGGGACCGCATTCTCGCTCTCGACGAGACCGGCGACCTACGGCTGATCAAGGGCACGCCAGACGGTTTTAAGCTGCTTGGCGAAGCCAAGGTTTCCGATCTCGAAAGCTGGGCGCATCTTGCGATCGACGGCGATGTGATCGCCATCCGCGACCTTGATCGCATCACGCTGTGGCGTTGGAAATAGCAACGCTTACTGACCTGCCTCCGCAGCAGCCTTCATCTCGTCTTCGGTGAGGAAGCCATCCGCATTGCTATCAATGCGTTTGGCCATCTCTTGCATCCTCTCTGGCACGTCAGCCACGGGCACCTTGCCATCGCCGTCGCCATCGAGGAAGCGAAAGATTCGCATCGCGGCTTCCGCGCGCGATCCGTTGCCGCCGCGATTCCCTCGCGGGCTCTCCGGCATCACGATCGGGGTGCCTTTGGGAACGGCGTAGTGAAAGTAGCCAATCATCATTTCGTCCCAGGTCTGATCACCCCAGCGCACCGTCTGTGACGGATCTGGATTGGCAAGATTCGACTCGCTGTTATTGAAGGCAGCCGTGCAAAAAATCTTTGATCCCGCGGGAATGGCCACAGGCTCAGCCAGGGCGTAGTTGGTCTGCCAGTTGAAGTCGTAGGCGGGCACGTCGAGCAAAATCTCCCGCGCACCGTCGGGTTTCACCAACTCATATCGAAAGGCCTTGCCACGCACGTGCATGTGGGGGCTCATGCCCAGCAGCACGGCCTCGGGCAGCGTTTCTGGCAGCATCGCCGAAGTTTCGTAATTAGCCTCGTGGGGAGGAATCCGAAGCGCCGGTTGCACGGCGCTGGTGGTCACAATCTCATGCGTCACCGTCTCGGGATCCTTGAAGACGATGCCGAGTTTGCTCTGATCGGTTTGGTCGGTACCGATGGGTGTGTAGTGGATCTGGAAAACAAGCTCGCTTCCAGCCGGAATCCGCTTCGCCATTCCCGGTGGGTTCACATCAACCCGCGTGCCCGGCACATACCCCACGAGAAAACTTCTCGCCGCCTGAACGTTGCCATCACTTCCCTTGGGCCGCACGAAGCAGAGGATGTGGTGCACGACCGCTCGGTTTTCGGGGAGCAGTTCGGCGGCCTCAATCCAACGGTCTTCATCGAGGCCTGGATCGACCACGTAATACTGATACCGCACGGCTCCTTCGGCTGGCACGTTGAAGGGCTCGGGGCTGACATTGACCACAAGGTCTGGCTCCCGCGGCAGCTGCCAACCGACCACCTTTTCTGGCACGCTCGGCAGCTCACCCACGCCTTCCGGAGCGCCCGCCTCCGCCCAGTCGATGAGCATCTGCTTCTCGTCATCGTTGAGTGAGCGATCGTTGGCGAAGGTGCCGAAGTCGGGGCTGGCATGCCATGGCGGCATCCGGTCCTCGCGGACCACCTCCGCGATCATGTCGGCCCAACCAGCGGATTCTTCGTAGTCGATGAGGGCGAATGGCGCAATCTCTCCTTCGCGGTGGCAGCTCACGCAGCGGTTCATCAGGAGGTGCGCCACACCACCGCGAAACGTCACCTCCGCATCCTCGCGGACTTCATGCTGACGCCCGATGCGGCAGCCGACGGCAGTCGTCTGCGGAACGCTCACAGGCTTGCCAGCGAGCAGCTCATCGAGCGATGCCTGCAGTTCGCGGTCGGTTGCTCGGTCACGGAGGTAGCCGATGCCATACTGGTCATCGATCCGACCGTGGTACTGCAGCCTGCGGGCCGCATCAAACACAAACACCTCAGGGGTTCGTTCGGCTCCCAGTGCGTCGGCGAGTTTGTTGCCTGCGTCTTTGAGGACGGGAAACTCAACGGCGTGGCGCCTAGCGAATGCCGCGATCTCGGCGATTGAGTCTTGGCGATTGCTCATCACCATCAGGAAGGCCACGCCACGATCAGCGTAGGACTGCTGCAGTTCAACGAGCCGTTCGGCGTAGAGTTTGGCAAGCGGACACTCCGCTCCCATGAATGCGACGACGAGGACGTCGTTGTCGTCGAAGTCGTCGAGCGTCCAGACCCGACCGCGGTAGTCGGCCACGTCGATCGACGTCAGGGGGACTGAGAAATCAGGCGAAGCAGCAGCCCCCCCTGCAGACAACAGCCCAACCACCCCCACGAGAAGCATCCACCAGTTACGCATCAGCATAAAGTCAACCTCTATCAAGATGGGCAAACAGTTGGACTATTGTAGGCAACGTTCGCAGGCCGCCCCACTGCAGCATTCGTGCTGCACGAAGCCAGGGCCGACCAGCCTACTCACCCTGCAAAACACCCGTTCTTATTGGCTGGAACGGCCGACCGTAAGATTGGTCGCGGTCC
>JBMTLP010000293.1:0-4799 GCA_049433245.1 Pirellulales bacterium | reverse complement strand
GAGTTTCGTGAGTGCTGCCGCAAACAGGAGCGTGAAGATAACCACCGGCACAACCGCGTTACTGGCGGCGG
Organism: Pirellulales bacterium; assembly: GCA_049433245.1. GTDB lineage: Bacteria > Planctomycetota > Planctomycetia > Pirellulales > UBA1268 > M30B53. The sequence continues at coordinate 4,728 of JBMTLP010000293.1, read as the reverse complement.
CTGCCACGATATTGTTGGGTATGAGTTTCGCCCAATCTGTTTCGGCCCCCAGCAGTGGCTGTTCGCTGCCGGCAGCAGTCATTACTGCCGCGACGTCGAACGACCGTGGCAGCATCGCCAGGGCGGAGCGGGCCACTAGCACGGCCAGCACTGATGCTGCGAGCGAAAGTCCGCCGATCCACGCGAGCGTTTGTTTGGCCAGTTTTCCGGTGTGGGCCGCGTTGGCGACATCGGCGATGCCCGTGATCAATACCGCCACCACCAGCGGAAGCACCGTCATCTGCAGGGCCGCCAGCCAGATTCGGCCCACAGCCGAGCAGATCGCCGCAGAAACCTCTGCAACTGCAGGAAAACTGGCGACCGCGAACCCCACTCCGCCACCGGCAACCAGTCCCAGCAGTGTCAGTAAACCCTGACGGAGAGAGTTGGTCTGGCGTGAAGGCGTCATCGATCCAATCCAAAGCTCGCGGGAAGGTGCCACATCGCCTGCAGCCGTTGATACGCATCTCGCGGAAGCAGTGCCAGATGCGGCTTCTTCGAGACATCGAGCCAGGCGAGGGTCTCCCGAAGAGACCGCTCTGCCATCGCCACGCAGCCGGCAGTGGGAGTGTGTTGATTCACCCACGGGTGGACAAAGATGCAACTTCCTGCAGCCGGCTGGCGGTTGGGATTGTGCTCAATCACGAAGCCCAGCCGATACTGAAGGTCGCCGTTGAGGTGAATATCTCGACGCATCGGCTCACTGCTGCCGTTAATGGCAGCCCGCCCAGCATCCTTTTCATGCACGATCTTGTTGTAGAGCGGGGATGTTGCGACGTCGATGCACCAGTGTCCCTCGTCAAGCGGGAGATATGGCAGTTTGGTTTCCAGGCGGGGCTCGTTTCCAAACGCTGTTCCAATTGTGAAGATCCCAGCGGGCGACCGCCCATCTCCCTCTTGCTTTGTCGGACCGTTGCTTTGAGGAGGATGGCAGCCGATACCCCAGCCACACCCGCTGCGACCAACGGTGACGCGAGTCAAAGGGCCTGCTGCGGACCACTCGCCAGACTCGCTGCGATCGAATCGCTGGAGCGTGCCATCTGTGGCCTGCCAGTCCGGCACGATCACAAGGAGTAACTGCTCTGCTGAAGGGGCGGGCACCTCGGGTGAGTCGGCAGCTGCCCACGGAGTGGCAGCCAGCAGTGAGAGAAGCGATGCCCAGAACTGGAAGCTGCAGAACCGCATGACGCTCGCTCCTCACGGCAGCTGGGAGTTGAGAGAACTATTTCCGCCAGTGGTGGCCCGTGTTGTAGAGGGGGGGAGGCTCAACTGTCGAGATCGTGAAGTATTGTTTGACGCAGCGACTCGGGCAGCAGGATATTGGCTTAACGCCCTACCACAGCCAAAAATGGCCACATGATCACGCTCTCCTATCGCTGTTACACGCTCCCTCTCGCCCACCCGTTTTCCATTGCTCGCGAGACGTTTTCCACGAAAGAAACCCTGATCGTTCAGCTCCACGACGAGGGTCTTTTTGGCTACGGGGAAGCCCCGTCGCATGCGTTTTATGGGGCAACTATCGACGGCATGACTGAGAGTCTGGCTGGGCTTGCAGCTCGCCTGGCTCGACTAACTGGAGACGACCTGGAAGCGGTGCTCGCCTTGGGCGAGGAAACCCTCAGAGACAACGTGTTTGCGAGAGCCGCCTTGGACATGGCTGCTCACGACCTCTGGGCCAGGCGTCGCGGTGTCTCACTCGCTGCTGCCTGGGGGCTGAACCCTGCCGTCGGGCCGATGTCGAGTTTCACAATTGGGATTGACGAGCCGGCCATGATGGCATCGAAACTGCGTGAGGCCGCGGGGTGGCCAATCTACAAGATCAAGCTTGGTGGCGATGCCAATCTTGAGACGGTTCGGCAGCTGCGGCATCTGACCAGTGTGCCTTTTCGCATAGATGCCAACGGAGGCTGGACTGTCCGGCAGGCAAGAACGCTGATCGATGGACTTGCAGAGCTTGGAGTTGAACTGGTGGAGCAGCCGCTGCCGCCTGGCGATCCAGGAATGGTGGAGGTCTGCAGGGCCAGTCCCGTACCCGTGTTTGCCGATGAATCCTGTCGCGATGAAGAAGATCTTGAACGGTGCGTTGGCTTGTTTGATGGCGTTGTGCTGAAGCTTGTCAAATGTGGCGGCTTGGCTGCTGCCCGACGGATGATTGATGGTGGCAGAAGGCTTGGTCTGCGGCTCATGATCGGCTGCATGACCGAGTCGACCGTGGGCATTTCTGCAGCAGCACAGCTCGTTCCACTTGTTGACCTCGCGGATATCGATGGGGCGGCGCTCCTGGCTGCTGACATTGCTACGGGTGTGTGCGTGAAGCAGGGACAGCGGCTGCAGCCACAGGGCCACGGGCTCGGGGTGGAACTCCTCGGCGGCCCCTTGCCACTGACGATGTAAAGCTTTCCTCCATGCGTTTTCTGGAGTTTGTGCGATGCAAACTGAGATCTTTCCCGCTGTGCGTACCTGCAACCGAACGACACTCAGTGAGCGATGTTTTGGCGGTTGCCTGCTTGCGGCAAGTGCATTTCTGCATGTGCTTGGACTGGGAATCTTCTGCCACGCGGAATCGGCAGATTCGCTGGATGATGCACTTCTGCCGTTGATCGAGGCCCATGACGGCATCGTGGCCGTAGCTGTCTCGCACCCCGCCTCAGGCTCAACATTTGCCTTTCAGGCTGATCGTGCCATGCCAACGGCAAGCCTCATCAAACTCCCCGTCATGGTTGCGGCCTATGCGGCAGAGCATGCTGCGGAGTTGTCACTGGTCGATCAGGTGCAGTTCACAGAGGACGATCTCGTGCCCGGCTCCCGCGTGCTCGACAAGTTTTCAGCCGGGGTGCGTTTCAGTCTGAGGGATGCGATTCGAATGATGATGGCCGAGTCGGACAACACCGCAACAAACCTCGTGTTGGCGGAGTTGGGTCTGGCCCGAGTAAACGACCTGATGGATCAGATTGGTCTGCCGGGCATTCGCATCCACTCTCCGGTTTATCGCGGCAGTGAGTCGATTGACGCGGACGCCAGTCGCCAGTTTGGGCTGGGCCGCGGTACCGCTGCGGAGTTTCTCAAGCTTATTGCAATGATTGAGTCACAGGAGTTGGAGCGGCGGGGCCTCGTCTCCGACGGCGCTTCTGCGCGGATGCTCGACCACATGCGTGCCTGCGAGGATCGTGCCGTCTCGCCACGGGACCTTCCTGGTCGCATCCGCGTGGCCCACAAAACTGGGTTCGTTCCGGGGACTCGGACGGATGCCGGTATTCTGGAGACGGCCGCAGGCCCAGTGCTGTTTTGCATTCTGACCACCAATAACCGCGATCGCAGTGGCCCAGGCAGCGAGGCCGATAGTCTCATCGCGTCTCTGGCCGCTGAAATGGTGGCGTATTCCACAGCAGCCCTTCCCCCACCCTCGGGCCCACTGGCGATAAACGCTGAGGGTGAGCTTGTGATGGACCTGCAGCGGTCTTTGAATGCGCGTTTGCCGGCCTCTGAAGCGATCACTATTGACGGAGCGTTCGGGCCAAATACTTCCGCCGCCGTCAAGCGTTTTCAGCAGATGGTCAACATCCCACCGACAGGTGTGGTGGATTATGCCACCTGGAAGGCGCTCTCTCCGTTGGCGGTTGTCGCAACGGCAACACCCGCCAGCGATCTGTTGAAAAAAACGGCGCCAGATGAGCCGGATGGCTCTCCCACGGTGACGGCCAAGGGTTGGGTCGTTATGGATGGCCGCTCTGGTGAACTGATCGACGGCTTCGAGCCCCATGGTGTGCGGCAGCCTGCCAGCATCACCAAGGTGATGACGGCGCTGCTTGTGCTGGAGACTGCCGCAGAAGACGCAGATGTGTCTGGTGAAACCGTGCACGTTTCCACACGGGCAGGGACGGAAACCGGCTCGTCTGCTGGCTTGCGGCCTGGTGACCGGGTGACGGTGGGTGAACTGCTCTATGGCCTTCTTCTCCCGTCGGGAAATGACGCAGCAGTGGCGCTTGCTGAGCACTTTGGGCCGCGGCTTGTTGATAGTGAGGATTCGGCGCATGACCGTTTTGTCGCCGCAATGAATGCACGGGCGGTGGCTCTCGGCCTGAAAGCCACGAAATTTGGAAATCCTCACGGTAAGACTGAAGAGGGATGTGGATCCTCCCCGCGAGACGTGGCGGATCTCGTGCGAGCTGCCCTCTCCTTTCCAACGTTTCGCGAAATCGTTTCCAGTCGGGAACACATCGCCAGCCTTGAGAACGATGCTGGATACACCCGGCCTGTCGTGTGGCGGAATACGAACAGGCTGCTCGGCATAGATGGGTTTTTGGGAGTCAAGACCGGAACAACCTTTGCCGCGGGCTGCTGTCTCGCTGCCTGCGAGCAGCGAGATGAACGCGAACTGATCGTCGTTGTTCTTGGCAGCAGTTCTACCGAAGCTCGCTACTGCGATGCCCGAAACCTGTTTCGCTATGGCTGGCGGCAACTGAGATCCCGACCGTAGCGATCAGCCGCGTGGAAAAACGCGAACGAGTACTGTGGCGGCTTCGATGATTGGCACGCCCGCGTCTGTCGTCAGATCAGCGAGTCGAGAGATCACGATTGAGTTCATGGGCGGTCTCTGGCCGCCTCCGTGCGCGGCATGGATCACCCAGGTGTCGGGAGCGTGACCAAGAACAATCATGACGTGTCCGGGTACAAAAGATCGGAAGAGCG
>JBMTLP010000292.1:0-4824 GCA_049433245.1 Pirellulales bacterium | reverse complement strand
CCAAAGAACGCTTTTGACTCCGCCCTTGACCTGCTTTCGATCTGTAAGGTACTCGTCCTCCGCCGTTCCTCTGGGGGCCTCGATCTTTTGACCGAGGCTGCGCTGGAGCGACGGTTCCGCGTGGGGCGATCTCTCGCGGGGTTTCATGGCGGGATGTATCTCGCCGAACTGCTCGATGCCCTGACCGCCGAAGCCGATCCCCAACCGGACATGTTTGATGCTGTCGAGACGGCTCTCACCACGCTCTCAGCAGATACCGACGAGACCTCGTCGGCATCTGACGGACTCGACGTGTTGGCTGCTGAACTCGCGATGTTGCAGGCAGGTGGGCACGGGCCGGCCGTGGGCCGCTGCGGGGCCTGCGGGATCCGTCTCGACCCTGCTGCTCGCACCGCCTTCGGCATGCTTGATGGGGGAGCGCTCTGCGCGGGTTGTCGTCGAGGTAAACGCGGATTGGTCTCGGTTTCCACGGCAGGTACGGCAGCCCTCCGGGCTGCTGCAGCCCGTGCCGTCGGGCGAAAAGAGCGGGCAGTCACGGTGGATGACCGTGTTCTGGGGGAACTGCGAGCGGTGCTGAATACCTACGTTTCCCACACACTTGGTCGGAGGCTGAACTCAGCCCGTCACCTCGCACACGGCAAGAGCCAACACCTATGAACGAACGCAAGGGCATCATGAGGCTTTCCAGCACCTTTACGATCTTCAGCTGTTTGGCTGTCGCGATCAGCACGTCCACAGGCTGCGTCACGTTGCCTTCACCAAGTTGGCCATGGTCCAAACCCGACCAGGCTGCTGCTGCGGAAGCAGGCGTCGACAATGAACTTGGTGAAGAGGATGAAGGCGACGTGATCTCCTCGGAATACCTCTCCGCCGACCAGGGAACGCCCTGGGAGTGGTTCAAAGGCGAGAACATCAATAAGCGATGGAAGAAGATGACCGGCCGCGGGCCCAATGAGCAGGTGGCTCGTCGGGCGTTGGCGGAAGCCGACACGTCCTATCGCAAGGGGGACTACCCGGCGGCCATTCCCCAGTACAAGAAGGTGATCGATCGTTGGCCCGATTCGGCCATCGAAGAAGATGCCATGTGGCAGCTCGCCGAGTGCTACTTCTTCACCGATCAGTATCCCAAGGCTGAGGATGCCTACGACGAACTCGTACGAAAGTACGCGAACACGCGGTATCTCGACCGGATCGCGCAACGGCAGTTTGTGATTGGTGACTACTGGCTCAAACTTGATCAACGGAACGGTTATTGGACGCTCGTGCCCAACGTGGCCGATCGTTCAAGGCCGCTCTTCGACACCCGTGGTCGGGCGCTCAAGACATTCGACCACGTTCGCATGAACTCGCCCCGTGGGCCCCTTGCCGACGATAGCCTGATGGCCCAGGGCAACGCGCACTTCGTGGATCGGCAGTGGCTCGATGCCGACTACTTTTACGGGCTGCTGCGGAGCGAGTATCCGGACAGCGACTTCCTCTTGGAGGCCCATCTCCTCGGACTGCAGTCAAAGATTCGCAGCTACCAAGGGCCTGGCTACGAAGGGGGCGTGCTGGACGAGGCGGAGATTCTGGCTGACCAGACCCTGGTGCAGTTCCCCGACCAACTCGATTCCGAAGAGGAGCGACGGTTGCTGGAGACCCGGGCTCGTATCGCTGAGCAGCAGGCGAAGCGGCACTTCAACCGCGCTTCGTTCTATGAAAAAGGGGAGCACTACTCGGCTGCCCGCATCTACTACGGCTTGGTTGCTCGCGACTACTCGACGACATCGCTGGCGGGCGAAGCACTCGCCAAGCTCGACACGATCAAGGGGCTTGATGACGTTTCGGACAATCCGTTCCCGATGCTGACGGCCGTGCTCAATCCGGACTCGCTCAAAGAAGCGGAGTTGGATGCGATGGCCGAGGCCGATCTGACGGAGGTTGCGTCCGACGGCAGCGAGGGTGACATCACCACGGCCGGGCTTCCTGGAGGGATGTCGCCACGATGATCCTGACATGTCGGGGTGAGGGCATGTCCCCGACTGCAGGCCGGGCCGTGTCGTCGCAGACTTGCGAGCCGAGCGGAAAACGGTGGCGTTCGTCGTCGCTGGTGGCGTGTGTCGCCCTGGTGTCCGCGGTGCTCTGTTGCATTTCGGCGGGTTGCGCGGGCTACCGTGTCGGCAACAACACGCTGTATGCAGCCAACGTCCGCACGGTCTACGTACCCCTCTTTCAGTCAGACAGCTACCGCACCACTCCGTCGATAGATATCGGTGAGCGGATCACGGAGGCCGTCTGCAAAGAAATAGAGCGGCGAACTCCCTTTAAGGTGGTTGGCACGGCAGAAGATGCCGACAGTGTGCTCACTGGGCGTGTGGTAGCGGACACGAAACGGATGGTGGTGGAAAGTCCTACCGACCAATCACGGATGGTTGAGGTCAACTATCAGGTGCTCGTCACTTGGGCCGATCGAGGTGGCGCAGTTCTCGCCAAGGGCGACGTGCCCCTGCCGGCAGCCAGTGTGGACGTCGGTCAGGCCGCTGCTTTGGTGCCGGAGTACGGCCGATCCGTTGCGAGCACTCAGCAGGAAGCGATCATCAAGATCGCGCAGCAGGTGGTCGGCTTGATGGAAGAGCCATGGTGAGCGAGTTTCCAACCCACTGGCAATTGCGAACCCAGTCACTGGCACTCCCGCAGCCTGGTCGCTCGCAGCGGCCGCTCGTGATGGGCATCGTGAATGTGACGCCTGACAGCTTCTCTGACGGCGGTCGGCACGATTCGGCTGAGGCGGCTGTGCGGCACGGGCTGCAGCTCGTCGCCGAAGGGGCCGATCTGCTCGATGTGGGAGGGGAGAGCACGCGGCCATATGCCACACCTGTCGACGAGGCGGAGGAACTCCGACGTGTCGAGCAGGTGGTCGCGGCGCTCACGGAGCGGTCGGGAGTGCCGGTGTCGATCGACACCTCAAAGGCCGTCGTGGCTGAGCGAGCGGTCGCCCTCGGAGCGGAAATCATCAACGATGTGACCGGTCTCGAAGGGGATCCACGGATGCTGGGGGTCGCGGTGCGCAGCAAGGCTGGAGTCTGTTGCATGCACATGCAGGGCACGCCGCAGGACATGCAGATCGCTCCTCACTACGACGACGTGGTCACGGAAATCCATGCCTACCTCGCTGCTCGTCGCACCGCGCTTGAGGCGGCAGGGATCGCCAGCGAACGCATCTGTTTGGATCCTGGGATCGGGTTTGGCAAGACGCACGAACACAATTTGACGCTGATCCGACGCGCAGGCGATTTCCTCAATCTCGGCGTGCCGATCCTTGTGGGCCACTCCCGCAAGGGTTTCATCGGCAAGCAGATTCGCACGTCGATGCAGATCGACTCCGAGACGTTGCCAGCAGACCGCGACCTGCTGTGGCGCGACGGGGGCACCGTTGGCGTGGCTTGCCGCCTCGCCGAGACCGGCGTGCAGATCATTCGAGTGCACGCCGTCGGCCTCGTGCGGTCGGCTCTGGAACTCTTCGTTCGATGACTGACAATCGCAGGCTTTGTCAGCCCGCGTTGCCAGACATCACGGAATACCAGAAGAGTCCGGCAGAAATGCTCACGATGACCGCGGGCACCAGCCAGAACAGGCCCCACCGCGTGGTAGCCACCTCATTGCCATCGGCATCCGGCCCCACGCTGGTGAACCGCTCGTTCAGCCAGCCAGCGCCCAGCGATCCCAGGAACATGCCCAAGCCGTAGACCAGGAACCCATAGAGTTGCTGGGCGGTGGCGGTCAGGCCGTCGGGAGCAATGCTGTTGGCGTTGATGAAACCTGCTGCGAAGAAGAAGTCGAAGCAGATGCCGTGGATGGCCACGCCGAGCAGGATCAGAGCCAGAGGCCGGCCGATCGCGAAGAACAGAAAACGCGCAGCCCAAGCGGAGATGCCCGCCATCAGCACGAAGTTCATGTTCTTATTATCGGTTCCCAGGAACCAGGGAAGGGAGAGCATGAAGAAGATTTCGATCCACTGGCCGATGGTCATCACTGGGCCAACGGTTCGTCCTGAGATGCCCGACTTCTCGACAAACAGGGCTGCAAACGCGAAGTAGAGCCCCATTGCCATCGCTGCGACAAACGTCACGCCGAAGAAGACGGGGTTGTTTTTCAGCATCTCGATGGAGCCGGACACGATCGACTGCCCAGCAGCAGGAGCTGCGGCTGCTGGTGCATCGCTTGCAGCTTCCTCGCTGACCGCGTCTGCGGTTTGCTCGTCCGTTGCTGCGGCCACGGCTTCGCCGCTGGCAACCGCTCCGGCGGGCGCTGTCTCGGGAAGGGTAAAGGCAAAGCCACCGAGAACCAGCGAGAGCACACCAGCCAGCACCATCGGTCTGGCGTTGACCGGCTCACCCTTCTTCAGGATCAACGTGTGCGACAGCCCCGCCACGATCCAGCCAAGCGTGCCGAACACCCGGATCCACGGGAAGCCGGCCTCGGCCTTGCCTCCAAAGATGTCGTCGTTGTGAGCAAACACAATCGAGTTCACCAGGCTCAGCGTTGGCGAGAACAGGATGGCGTAGAACAGGGCCATCCAAAAGAAGGGCCAGGCTTTGTTGGTGCGGGCCATCATGAATAGCAAAATGCCACCCACGATGTGGCACACGGCAATCAGCAGTTCGGTGTTGAAATACTTGTCGGCGAGCACCGCCATAAACAGCGGCGCGATCATTGAGCCGATCGGCATCGTGCTGTAAATGCGGCCAATCTCGGAGCGGGAAAAGCCTCGTGCATTGAGCATGTTGCCCAACACCACAAACCAGGCACCCCACACAGCGAACTCGAGAGATCGGAAGAGCGTCG
>JBMTLP010000291.1:0-4854 GCA_049433245.1 Pirellulales bacterium | reverse complement strand
GAGGAGGACCTGGTTCGGTGTTTTGATCGGAGGCCTCACTGGGAAGGTCCACAGTGGTCTGAGAAATCGCCTCGTGGGTATGGCCGAGTTCGCAGAGGGCATGGGCGGCGGCCCGCTGTTCGGCTTCTTTTTTGTTGCGTCCCCAGGCCGGTGGATAGGTGCGGTCGCCGATCTGAGCGAGAACCTGAAACGACTTGTTGTGATCGGGGCCCTGTTCGTCGACCACGGTGTAGGTCGGCGTGATGCCAAAATCTCGCTGCGACACCTGCTGTAGCAGGCTCTTATGATTGAGCCCAGTGGTTCCCGCGGCGACGTTGACGATCTCCTGGTCCATGAACCGCTCGATCAATGCCCGCGCAGGTGCCATGCCGCCGTCGAGATAGACCGCGGCCACGAGCGACTCAAAAAGGTCGGAAAGCACGGACGTGGGCACGACGCTATCGACCATCAGTCCCTTGCCGACCACGAGAAACTCCACCAGGCCAAGTTCTTGGCTGATCCGACTGCACGCCTCCCGGCTCACCACTGCTGACTTGATCCGGGTGAGGTCGCCCTCGAGGGAATCTGGGAAGCAGGCGTAGAGTTTCTCGCAGATGACAAACCCGAGAATCGAGTCGCCGAGAAACTCGAGTCGCTCATTTGATGCGAGCCGATTAGCAGCCCCAGAGGCGTGAGTCACCGCCGCTTCGAGCAAACTTCGGTCGCGGAAGGTGTAACCGATTCTCTCCTCGCACACGGCGAGATCCGTAGGCAGGCTGTTTTGTCTCACCGGCGGCATACAGAACGTGTTCTTGGAGGCGACAACGAAATCCAGGACTCATCGTAGCCAAAAACCCGAGTTTTTCACCGGGTTCCACTGCAATCCGCAGAACCAGAAAACTTTTGCGAACCATCTCCTGGGAGTCGCCGTAGTCATGGAAAGGCACACGCGCCTAGGATGCCTGCGTGCCGTTGTGGTGTTTTCAGGGCAAGGGAGATGCAACAGCCATGATGAGAAAAGATCGGTTTTTTGATGGAGATCGTGCAGCGTCGCCGGCGCGTTTCGGCCGCGTCCTGACCGCGCTCGCGAGCGTGAGTGTCGCGGCAATGCTCGCTGGCGTGTGGCTTGAACGCGGCGCGACCGAATCGCTCGGTCAGCAGCCCCCTGCGACCGACCCAGCGACGGCAGAGTCGCTCGAACATGCGACCTCGCTTTCGCGGGCGTTTCGGCATGCCGCTGAAGTTGCCACCCCAAGTGTGGTCGTGGTGCGAAGCGAGGCAAAGGCGAGACGGGTTGGAGTAGAGCGTGGGCCTGGCCGTCGCGGTGAAAACCCGTTTGAGGGCACGCCCTTCGAAGACTTCTTTGAGCAGATGCCCAACGGCCCGCAGCAAGGGGGCATGGTGCCGCCACGCAGCGGCGTGGGGTCTGGTGTGATCGTCGACGCCTCTGGCATCGTGCTCACCAACAACCATGTGGTGGAAGGGGCCGATTCCGTCGTTGTGGAACTGTCGGATGGCCGCGAGTTTGAGGCCGTGGCGATCAAGACCGACCCCGATAGCGATCTGGCCGTCGTGATGCTGGAGGGCGTGACGGATCTGCCCGCGGCGCAACTCGGGGACTCCGATGAACTTGAGATCGGCGACTGGGTGATCGCGATTGGGAACCCCTTTGAACTGGAAACCACGGTCAGTGCCGGCATTATCAGCGGGAAGGGGCGAGAACTCGGCTCGATCCGCCGGGCTCAGTTTCTGCAGACGGATGCAGCCATCAACCCGGGCAACTCCGGTGGGCCGCTGGTGAACCTGCGTGGAGAAGTGATCGGGATTAACACGGCGATCGCTTCGAGCAGCGGTGGTTACCAGGGGATCGGGTTTGCGATTCCGGTCAATCAGGCCAAGTGGGTGAGTCAGCAGCTGATCGCTAACGGAGCTGTCAAGCGGGGATACATGGGTGTCACGATCGCCCCGTTGACCAACGAGGTGGCGGTTCAACTCGGCGTGCCCACGCGGAAAGGTGTGCTCGTGCCGCAGGTCCTACCCGATTCGCCAGCTGCCAAGGCCGGTGTGCAGGAACTGGATGTGGTGGTGAGTTTTGCCGGAAAGCCTGTCGACAGCCCGCGGACGTTGCAGGAAGTGGTTGAGCGGAGTTCGTTCGACGACACGCACGAGGTCGGGGTGATCCGCGAGGGGAAGTTGCTCAAGTTCAGCGTGGGAGTTCAGGCGTTGCCTGAGCAGGTCGCAGCGGCGTCGGGGTCCGGTCGGATGCGGGGAGCGAGTGGAGCCGAGTCGTACTACTCGGCTGAGCTGGGCTTCGCGGTTCGTGACGTGAGCCCGGAAGAACTCGAGACGATCGAGGGCGAGGGCGTGGTGATCGACCGGGTTGATCCGGACGGGGTGGCCGCGTCGGCGGGCTTGATGCCGGGCCTTGTGATCTACAAACTCGGCCGCACGTCCGTCCGCAGCGTTGGCGATTTTGAGCGGGCGATGGAGCAGCAGGATCCCGAGGAAGGGGTTTTGCTCTCGATGCGAACGCCTCGAGGTAACCAGGTGATGGTTCTCAAGGCTGACTAAACAACCTGCGAGAACCTATGACCACCCTTGGCGTCAACATTGATCACATTGCCACCATCCGGCAGGCTCGACAGACTGTCGAGCCTGATCCGGTTTGGGGGGCAGCGATGGCGGAACTTGGAGGTGCTGACGGTATTACCGTGCATTTGCGGGAAGATCGTCGTCACATCCAAGACCGTGACCTCGAGGTACTACGAAAGACGGTTCAGGTTGGCCTCAACCTCGAGTGTGCGATTGCTGCCGAGATGATCGAGATCGCCACCCGTGTGCGGCCCGACAAGGTGACACTCGTGCCTGAGCGGCGCGAGGAGGTGACGACCGAGGGGGGCCTCGACGTGATCGCGCACCAGGAGGCAGTGGCGGCGGCCGTGCAGCGGCTGCACAGTGCCGGCATCTACGTGTCGCTCTTCATAGACCCCTGCGAGAAGCAGATCGACGCGGCCGCGCGTCTGGGGGTGGAGGCCGTCGAACTTCACACAGGCTGCTACGCCAACGCCTCGGTGGGGGCTGAGCAGGCGGATCGCCTTTCGGATCTGGCGGCTGCCGGTGAGGTGGTGCGGTCGGCCAGGCTGGATTTAGCTGCCGGCCATGGACTGACCTACCGCAACGTGGTGCCGGTGGCGCGTTCAGTGTTCGTGGGGATCACGCAGGCCGTGCGGGAGATGAAGGCCCTGATTACCTGAGTCCCGATTCGCCAAGTCGTGATCAGCGAAGTGCGGTCCGTGTGGGCCTGCGCCCGGGCGGGCCGCCTCGTTCGCCCGTCAAAGGGAGCGTCTCGATCTTTTCGCGGGGTGGCTGATCTGTTCTGCTATGCCTTTCGATGTTGGACTTCCCGGAGCCCCAGGCTCGTTCACGCCGAGGGATGGCCTGATGCAGGCCATCTGTCTTGGTCGCGGAACCGAGGCTCGGCTCAATGCTGAGGACGTTTGATGAGCACGATTCTGCAGGAACGGGGCGAATACGACGTTGGCGCGGATCAGGACCCAGGTGCCGGCGGCGGTGTGCCGAGTTGGGTTCGCGATGCCCGTCATGCCATTCGCAGCGGTGACCGTGATTACTTCGCCGTGTCTCCGGTTCGGTACTGGGTCGACTTCCTGTTCAGCCTCGTGTGTGCGTATACCTCTGCAACGGTCTACTTGATGGCTCCGCTGGGGAGTGGGTGGCAGTTGGCGGCTTTTCCGCTGGCCGTGTTTTGGCTCTATCGGCTGGGCTCGCTGATCCACGAGGTGTGCCATCTTGGTCACCATGAGATGCGGGTCTTCAAGGTCACCTGGAACCTGCTCGTGGGCGTGTTCACGCTCACGCCGTCGCCGTTCTTCACCCGTCACCACCGCGACCATCACAGTCAGAAGTTTTACGGCACGCCCGAGGATCCGGAGTATGTGGCCAACGTGCTTGAAGGGGGCAGCCTGAAGAGCGCGATTGGCTACTTCGCCCTGATGCTCGCGTTTCCGATCCTTGTGTTTCTGCGATTTCTGCTCGCGCCGCTCTCGTTCCTCACGCCGAGCCTGAGACAATGGACGCTTGAGCACGCCAGTTCGCTGACCTTCAATCACCGCTACACCCGCAAGATCACCCCATTTGACCGCAAAGTGATCACTGCAATGGAACTGCTCTGCTTTGTGCGGGCCGCGGCGATTCCCGCAGCCGTCTTTCTGGGAGCCGCGCCGCTGAGTCGCATCCCCCTGCTCTACCTGTTGGGGCTGACAACACTCGTGATGAACCAGATGCGGCAGTTGGCTGACCATCACTTCTCTGGCGATGGTTCGGTGAGCACGGTCGAAAGCCACATCCTCGATTCCTGCAACTACACCGGCTACGACCCGCTGACTCTGCTCTTCTTCCCATTCTCGATTCGCTACCACGCCCTGCACCACCTCTTCCCATCGCTCCCCTACCACAACCTCAAGCCAGCGCACGCACATCTCTCCCGCACGCTGCCGTCCGACTCCCCCTACCACGGCCTCGACCAGCCAGGCTGGTGGTCGGTGGCAAAGCGGACGGTGTTTGGGGGCGGTGAGAAGCCGGTACCGGCGGACGCGTAGCGTTTTGGTGGCGAGGCAGCTCTCCGGTCGTGCCTCGAACTACGGGGGGGTTCCTTCCCGACGAAGCCCGTCGCGGAGAAACGCCTCTTGTAGGAAAGCATCGATCAGCGGATCAACCACGCGATGGGCAGTTGGCCTGGTTTGGAAATCCTGATCCAGTCGATATGAAGGTCAACTGCCCTTGTGGCGAGGAGACTTTCGATGACGAAGAGACGACGGAAGAAGCACAAGCCGGAGGAGATCATCGCGAAGCTGCGTG
>JBMTLP010000290.1:0-4860 GCA_049433245.1 Pirellulales bacterium | reverse complement strand
ACAAAGCGGAGCATGCGAGTGCCTCCGGCCGCTCCGGCAGGCTGGCGATCTTCCTTGCCCACAATCAGGCGAGCGAGGGTTGCTCCCGCCTCATCACGGATCTCGACGAGTTTGCCAACACCCGTCATGCCTGCTTCGATCTTCTGTGGATCCGGCTCGATCACGCCAAACGTTTCGTGCTCAGCCGGAGAATCGGTCACCACGTCGAGCGACTTCATGTCGATCAGTTCAGTCGCAGCAGCAGCGAGGTGCTCGCGGGCATCGGCAGGGTAGTTGTCGTGCGCGGGCAAGACCCACACCCCTCCGGTCTTGACGACCTTGAACGGCGACAACTCAGCGAGCTCTTCGTTATACGAAACGATCTCGAGGCTTCCTGCTTGCGCCACGTCATTGAGTTTTTCAAACAGCACCGTCTGCGTTTCGGCGGTCACCGAAGCGGATTGAAAGCGCGGCTGGACGATCCAGCCCACGATCAAGAGCCCAAACCCAACCGCGAGATAGATGAGCGTAGTCCGCATGGCAGATCCCTGCCCGCCACGCTCGCCCGCTGCCTCAAGGTTGTCCATCGCCATCTGTGCTGTCCTCACCCGTATTGCCAGATCAAGAGATTCTTGCCATGCGTCGAAGCCTTCGACGCGCCAACCGCTATCGCAACCGCGACTTTGAAACACCCTCTCGTTCTCGTGCTCGTCGGCGGAAGAAGACGAAAAACGCGACCACGAGCGGAGGAATCGGGGGTAGCAACACCGCCAACCACTTCTGGCGATCCTGCTCCCGACGCACCGCCGCTCCCAGCCGCCGCTCCACCGCTTCGACTTCAGCATCTCGCTTCCGCCTCAGCCCTTCGATCTTGGTGTCGAGCCGGCGCTGGGCGAGCCTTTGCTGACTCGCCAGTTGCTGCATAGCAGCCACGAGTTCCTGCGAACCGGCATTCCCACCGCTCTCCATGTCACGCACCTTCTCTTCAAAGCTGCTGACATCTTCCCTCATCTTGGCGTTGGCCTCTTGCTCCGCCTGCTCAAACTCCGCCATGAACTTCTGACGCTCCTGGTCGGCTTGCTCGCGTGCGTCATCGACTGCTGCTTCGATTCGCTCAAGCGTGCGGTGCACCGGCTTTCTTTTGCGGATCTCGATGAAGCGATCATCGCCCGACAGCGAGTCAAGGATGTTGAGCACAAACGTCACGTTGTCGAAATCGAGTGCGAAGAACTCATCCGGCCGGTCACGTAAGCCGAAAATTCGGCCGTCGAGCAAGTCGATGTCGGTGACCACGATGGCTTTGATGGACTTCCCGTCGGTTGCCGGGACGGCATCCCCTTCTGGGGCGACAGGAATCGTGGCATCACGCTCCACGCTCGCGGCGAGCACCATGGCCTCCTGCCCGGGCTGCTCAAACGCCTGGAGCATCCGCGGATCCCCTTGATTGCCAAGAATGGCCGACACGTCGATCGTGCCACTGCGGGTTCCGGTTCGTGCGAGCGGCGAAAAACTGACGCTGATCTTTTCCTTCGTGCGGAGGCCGCCAGGGAACGGGAACAGCATTTCCTGCAGGCCCGCAGTCACGGGCGACTCTGGGTTTAGAGCCGCCAAGCCGCCGCCGATCGACGCGAGTGATTGGTCCACAAACACAAACTGGCTTGGGAGTTCGAGTTTCGGATGTGGGTTGTAGTCCTGCCAAACCACCACCGGACTGGGACCAGACCCACCAAATGTCGGCTGTCCACCCGACGTGATCAGTTCCACCCCAAGCGTGTTCCAGAGTTGCTCAATATCCCCCTTGGGTTGGCCTTGCTGCTGAAACATCGCCATCGGACCGCCTTGAGTCCTCCGAGGCTGCCCGGTTCCGGGCACTCCGACCATCAGCACGGGCAGCGGGTCTTCGAAGATCGCAACCGGCTGCCCTGCCTGCACGGCCGCGACGAAGTTGTCCATCTCCGCAGGCCCAAGTGAGGACGGCTGCACAGCGAGCATCACGTCGTACTGCTCAACAATCGGCGAGGTGGGATCAACCTGCACCACCTCGTACTGCTTTTCCAGTTCGTCTACGAGCGGCTGCCGGGGCGTCTGCGCGCCCGTCATCATGTCAAACCCGCCAAACAGGTTGGCATCCGTGGTGAGCACGCCGAGCCGCTTGCGCGTCTGTTCATTCGCCGTGCAGACCGAACGGATGAGCTCGTATTCCACGGGCGTTCCACGGTCAAAGAAGGGCACGACGACCTTTTCCAGACCGCTGGTGAAGGCACATCCCATGAAGATCTCTTCCTCACGGTAGGCCCCGCGCACCCGGGCCAGCACCGACACAGGCTCAATGCCGAACTGCTGCCTCGCAAGCGCAGCCGCTTCGGTCTTGGGCTCAGTGGAGATCACCTCCACCTTCACCTTGCCTTTCCCCAGCCGCTGAAACTGACGAAGCATGTTCAGCAGGGTCAGTCGCGTTTGGGTGTAATCCTCGGGCACCGTCGGGCTGATGTAGGCCGTGATTTCGACGGGACGCTGATCGCTGAGTTCTGCGAGGAGTCGACGTGTGTCTGGAGCAAGCGAACTGATCTGTCCCTCGGAGAGGTCTGCCCGCACATCCACTGACCGCACGAGCAGCACCACGCCAAAGCTTGCGGCGATGAGCGCGATCGTCCGTACGGCGAAGTGAGCCCCCATCTGGGCCCCGTCGCGGCGACCGGTCCAGTGCCGACGACCAATCAGCACCATCGCGACATACAGACAGACCGCGACGATCCCCAAGAAGTAGGCGATGGCAGAGAGGCTGAGAATCCCTCGCCCGAAGTCGGTGAACTGCTCCGCCGTACTCCAGGAACGGACTGTCTGGCCCCACGCAGGACTCATCACGGTTCCCGCCTGGTCAGCCACCACGAGCGGCGCGTTGAGGAGCAAGCCGAGGACGAAGCCGACAGTGAGGTTACTCGTGAGGAAGCTGGCCACCATGCCGATCGCCAGCATCGCCAGGCCAACGAACCAGTAGCCCAGGTAGTTCGTGAAGAAGAGCCCCGGATCGGGTGTGCCCCAACGCAGCAGGATCACCAGGTTGCACACCATCGAAAAAATCAGCGCCACCGTGAAGATGCCCACGGCGGCGAGATACTTGCCAAACACCACCTCCTGGTCGGTAGCTGGAATCGTCAGCAGCAGCTCGTCTGTCCCCTGTCGACGTTCTTCCGCCCACACACTCATCGTGATCGCCGGGATGAAGACGAGCATGATGTAGGGCAGATAAAGATTGAGTTGATCGAGGTTCGCAAGGTTCGAGTTGAAGAACTCCGGCGGCCAAAAGGCAGCCAGCGACCCCAGCAGCACGAACACGCAGATGAACACGTAGCCCGTTGGATTCGAGAAGTAGGCCACGAAATTTCGCTTGAACACGGCGTCGAGCACATGCCACTTCATCGCCATCAGTCCCTTCAAGTGCGTATCAACGGTTGAGGCTCCCGAGGCAACCGGGAGAGCCTTCTACGATCAGTGGCAACTCAGGCCACCGACCCTCGAGTCAGTTCGTAAAACTTGTCATCCAAGGTGCCGCCGGAAGCCACCAGTTCCTGAGGCTTCCCGTCAAACACCAGCCGCCCTTCCGCGACCAGAATCACCCGATCGGCCAGAGCATCCACTTCCTGAAGAATGTGCGTGGAGAGCAGGATCGTTTTCTTCTCTCCGAGCCTGCGGATGTTCTCGCGAACCTCACGAATCTGATTCGGGTCGAGGCCGCTGGTCGGCTCGTCGAGGATGAGCACATCCGGTTCGTGCAGGAGCACTTGGGCCATCCCCACACGCTGCCGATATCCCTTAGAAAGCTTGTCGATCGCCTTGCCGATCACACTCCCCAGTTCGCACTGGCGGATCACCGCCTCGATGCGTTCTTTCCGGCGATCACCGGTGAGACCGCGAGCGTCTGCGAAAAACTCCAACAGGCTCCTGGGAGTCATGTCGGGATAGAGCGGACCGTTTTCTGGCAAGTAGCCCAGTCGCTCGGCGCCAGCGATGCGGTTGGTGCCCATATCGAAGCCCGCGATCCTCGCGGTCCCAGCGGAAGGAGCCAGGTAGCCGGTGAGCATCTTCATGGTGGTGCTCTTGCCCGCACCGTTGGGGCCGAGAAAGGCCACCACCTGCCCGCGCGGCACCCGGAACGTCATGTCCTTCACCGCGATGAAGGTTCCGTAGTATTTCGTGAGACCATCCGCCTCGATCATCCAGTCGCCGCCTGACCTGGCCTTCGACTGGCTGGCAGTTTCCGCTTCGTGCATCACGTATCCTCGTGAACCGTTACGCCCAGAACCAAAAGCCCCCCCGCATGAACTCGCCGCGGACTCGGCGGGGCAAGCACCCGGCAAGAAAGCCAACCAGCACCAGTCCGGTGGCCCGCCAATCGTGAATCCCCGCAGGAATCCGCAGCCCAGATGAGGGCCGCGTGGGACGCTCTATCACGATAGGACCCGGCCCACGGGCCTGTCCAGCCCCCAGCCAGCGGCTAGTACGATCTAAGCGCTCCGCCGCCGAGGTTTCAGCAGATTTGGGATCGACGGCCCCCGAGCAACTATCGCGATGCGACAGCGGTCGTTGACAGGTTCTGCTCTGAGTGACCGGGCCAACCTCGCCTCCAGGCGATGTGCCGCTGCCAGCGAGCGTCCGGCTCAGGAAAATCGTGCCGCGTGTGCACGCCTCGCGTCTCCTGCCGCACAATCGCACCGCGAATCATCAGCCGGCCCACTTCAAGCATGTTCTGTAACTGCCAGCCGCGGGGCTCGGCAAACTGCCGTGGCAGCACATACCGGCACCAGCCCTCGACTGCCTCCAACGCCTCCAGGAGCGACGGGCCGCTTCGATCGACGCCCACCTTCCGCCACATCATGCTCT
>JBMTLP010000289.1:0-4862 GCA_049433245.1 Pirellulales bacterium | reverse complement strand
ACGCCCGCCTTCTGGCGGCGCGGTGGCTCAAGCGGGGCATTCCAGGAGGTATTCCCCACCTCCCATGGTCCCGGCAGGCCATACTCCGTGATGCCGTGGGGCTTCTCCCAGCCGAGCTGCCGAAGCTGCCCACCGATCCCGCTGGCGTTCCCGTAGACATTCACGCCGAGGATATCGACCTGGGGGGCATACCGCTTAATCGCCGCCACCTTGGCCGGGTTGACGTTGGCCACCACCGTCATCACCGGATGGGCATCGTCGAGCGACTTGATCAGGCCAGCCAGCCGGTCGACTTCCTGCCAGATCTCCGGGCTGTCTCCGGAGCCTGTGGGCCCCTCCATCTCGTTGCCCAGCCCCCAGGTGAGCACCGCTGGATGATCGCGAAGGGCCTCCACGGCCCGTTTCACCGCCTCCCGCTGCTGCTGGAGCTGCTGGGGATTCCCGTAATCGAAGCCGTGCCGTTCATGCCCAAGCCAGATTCCCACCGTCACCGCGGAGCATGCGAAAGCCGTCGGCAACGTTGCCCTCAATGTGAACAGGAATCGCAGCCGTTACGAAAGGCTCAGCAGCTTTGCCGACCATCGTGATGGCGAGCAGGCCGATGACAACGAAGGTCCTATTCCAGTTTTGCATCAAACTCCAGTTCTTTGATCTTCTTGGCCGCAGCCTCTGCGGGTTTCCAGAACCAGCCCTGGGGATCCCAGCACTGGGCATAGCCGAGTTTCGAGGTCAGCTGTTCGTAGGCAGCCACAGCCTCCTTGCGCTTCTTCTGCTCTTCGAAAACCCGTCCCTCGATAAAAAGACAGGTTCCCACGTCGTTGAGCGCCCAGAGCATGGGGACCTCCTCGTCAGAGGCAAATCCATCGAGCGACGCCTGCTGCTCAAGAGCCTTCTCCATGTAGAGCTCCTGGCACTTTCCGGTGAACGCCAGTGCGGCATCCAACTTCCCGGCCGCCAACGCTCCCCAGGCCTTGGTGGTCAGTGTCCACGAACGGAAATCACCAAAGTCTTCCTCAGCCCGCGCTCCAGGCAGCACAACGGCAACAGCCGCAATCACCACCAACAGCATGCAGACGATCTCAAAACCTTTCACCACAACGGCACGACGTTTCATCACCAACTCCTTCACTCAAAGGACATTCCCAAAGAAACCCATCGACTCTTCTTTCTACCTCTCTAGGCTGTCCTCTTCATCTCATGACGCGGGGAGACGCTCGCTCACCGCTCGCCGTCCCGCTTGCCCGCCCCAGGCCGCAGACCGCCGCGACAGCGGCGGACAGGCCGTCCTTCAGCCTTTAAGCGAGGGGGAGCCCGGGCCGAATGAGCCGGCCTCGTAGTCGAGCGGAGCCTGGAAGGCGAGAGCGAGAATGCGCGAGCGAGCGAAGCCAGGGATGGCGAAGTGAGCGCCCGGCGAATCGGCCCGGGCTCCCCCGAGCGACCCACCCCATTTGCACCCCTCGCACCAGCCCCGCTATTCTCCGCCGGCACTCGCAATCGACCAGACACGAGCTTCTCGAAAGACACGCATGATCCACATCCACCCCTTCTCCGCCCTCCGTCCCTCCTTCGAACATGCTGCCGAAGTCGCCTGCGATCCCTACGACGTGATCTCCACCGAAGAGGCCCGCGAACGAGCTGAGGGGAAGCCGCGGTCGTTCCTGCATGTGGTGCGATCGGAGATCGATCTTCCTGAAGACACCGACTGCCACGCAGCCGAGGTGTATCAAAAGGCGAGCGACAACCTGCAGGCGATGATCGCCAGCGGCACGCTCACTCGCGAAGCCGCTCCGAGCCTCTATCTCTACCGGCAGATTCGTGAGGGTGTGGCCCAAACTGGCGTGGTGGCCTGCGTGGAAGCGGAGCAGTACCGCTCCAGCGACATCCGCAAGCACGAGAAGACGCGGCCAGATAAAGAAGACGACCGCACCCGGCACATGCTCGTGACCGCGAGCCATGCCGAACCCGTGTTTCTCTGCTTTCGAGATCAGGCCCACGGCGGCGAAACGCTTGCCAAACGGATGGCCCGCGACATGGCCGCCGAACCGCTCTTCGACTTTGTCGACCCAGCCGGCGTGCAACACACCGGCTGGCCTGTTGCCGATGCCGCTGCCTACGTCGAAGCCTTCAAAGGGCTCGAACGACTCTACATCGCTGATGGACACCACCGCTCGGCGGGTGGTGAACGGGCCGCCACGGCATCGCAGAAGGCCAACGCCGCCCACACCGGCAACGAGGAATACACCCGCTTCATGGCGGTGGTTTTCCCCCACGATCAACTGCGAATCCTGCCCTACAACCGCGTCGTCAACGATCGCAACGGACTCTCGATCGAGGCGTTGCTCGACAAACTGCGAGAGGTCGGCTCGCTTGAGCCCGCCGCTGCTGGCACCCCAGCCAAACGAGGGCAGGTCCTTGTGTTTGTGGCAGGCAGCTGGTGGCTGCTGACCTTCCCTGAGGCGTCGATTGACCGCACCGATCCGATCGCCTCGCTCGATGTGGCGCTGCTGCAAGATCGTGTGCTCGCCCCGATCCTGGGGATTGGCGATCCGCGGACGGATACCCGCATCACGTTCGTGGGAGGTGTCCGCGGATGCGGCGAACTCGAGAAGCGGGCGGGCAGTGAAGGCGTGGCCTTCTCCATGCATGCCACCAGTCCCGATGAGCTCCTGGCCGTGGCTGATGCCAACGAGATCATGCCCCCCAAGAGCACCTGGTTTGAGCCAAAGCTTCGCAGCGGGCTGTTCGTTCACGAGTTTGAGAGAATCGACGGGGCCAGCGTCTGACACGGATCGACCGCTCAGGGCATCGTCACGCCACGGAGACCACCATGCCGCCTCTCCTGGAACTCGACCGGGTGAGTGTCTGCCGCGGTGGAACGCATCTGCTCCGCGAGTTGTCCTTGACGCTTCCGGATGGCCGACACACCGCCATCCTGGGCCCCAACGGAGCTGGCAAGACGTCGCTCTTGCGGGTGCTTGAGCGAGAGCTTTATCCGTCGATCGATGTCGATGGTCAGCAGGGGAGCGTACGGATTCTCGGTCGCAGCGAATGGGATGTCTCTGAGCTGCGGCGCCGCATGGGCATCGTTTCGGCCATGCTCGACCGCGACTTCTCGCACGGCCGCTCGGGACAGATGACCGCAGCGGAGGCCGTCAGCAGTGGCTTCACGGCCACCAGGCTGACGGCCTTTAGCGTCGAGCCGACCGCTGCTGTCTGCGAGGCCGTCGCTGCGGCCCTCGCCCGCGTGTCGGCCACGCATCTTGCCAGCCGCACGCTCGCCACGCTCTCCACCGGCGAACGCCGCCGCGTGCTGATCGCCCGCAGCCTCGTGCACGCCCCCGAGCTGTTGGTGCTTGACGAGCCGACCACCGGCCTCGACCTCGCTGCGCGGCACCAGTTTCTCACCATCCTCTCGGGGCTCACCAAACAGCCTGGCCTGACTCTGCTCTTGGTCACGCACCACCTCGAGGAAATTGTGCCAGGCTTTGAGCACGTTGTGCTGCTGCAGCGTGGGCAGGTTGCCTTCGACGGCCCTACCTCAGAAGCCCTCACACCAGCGCGGCTCTCCACCCTCTTTGGTGTGCCGGTCAGCCTCACCTGCGATTCCTCTGGCCACCACACCGCAGCGGTGGTGTCTCCAGAGACCAGCCACTGACCGAACCGACGGCTACCGAGACCGCATGGGTGTCTTAGGTCAGCAGCGGACGGACCACGCGGGCGGGCTCCACACCGGTGAGCTTCGCGTCGAGGCCCTGGAAGGGGACGCTGAAGCGGGTGTGGTCAATCCCCAGCAGGTGCAGCATCGTGGCGTGCAGGTCGCGGACATGCACGATGTCGGTCACGGCGTGGTAGCCAAACTCATCAGTCTCGCCGTAGGTCACGCCGCCTCGGATACCGCCACCGGCCAAGGCCGTGCTGAAGCCCTTGATGTGGTGGTCGCGGCCGGCCCCCTGGTCTTTGCTCTGAGCCATCGGTGTGCGGCCGAACTCGCCGCCGATGACCACGAGCGTCTCATCGAGTAGCCCCCGCTGCTCAAGATCGGCGATCAGTGCCGCTGCGGCACGGTCAGTCGGCGGACAGATCTCATCCATGTAAGGCTCGATCCCACCGTGGTGATCCCAGTCGCTGTGGTAGAGGTGCACAAACCGCACGCCCCGCTCGACCAGTCGCCGGGCCATCAGGCAGTTGGTGCCCACCGTGGCTCGCCCCGGTTCCGCCCCGTACATCTCAAGCGTCTCGGCTGTTTCATCCGAAAGATCGGCCAGTTCCGGCACGCTCATCTGCATGCGAAAAGCGAGCTCATACTGCCGGATCCGCGTAGCGACCTCTGGGTCACTGAGCCGCTTGAGCCGATGCCGCTCCAGGGCCGCGACGGTGTCGATCAGATCCCGCTGATGGTCCTGTGACACGCCCGGCGGGTTTGCCACGTAGTTCACCGGCGAGCCGCTGGTGGCAAACTCCACCCCTTGAAACTGGCCCGGCAGAAAGCCGGAGTGCCACTGCCGGGCGGCAATCGGCTGCGGATTGCGGCCCATCTTGCTGGTCATCACCACAAAGCCCGGCAGATCATCGGCCTCGCTGCCGAGGCCATAGGTCACCCAGGCTCCCATGCTCGGCCGGCCCGAGATCGCCGTGCCACAGTTGAGGAAGGTGTGGGCCGGATCGTGATTGATCTGCTCAGTGACCATGCTGCGGACAATGGCCAGTCGGTCGGCCAGGCTGCCAAGCCTCGGCAGATAGTCGCTGATCTCCGCCCCGCACTCGCCGTAGCGGGAGAAGGATTTCCGCGGGCCCAGCACGACAAGCTCTTTGCCCTGGAGCTGGGCGATCGGCTGGCCAGCCGTCACGCTCTCGGGCATCGC
>JBMTLP010000288.1:0-4880 GCA_049433245.1 Pirellulales bacterium | reverse complement strand
TCGCTGAGCGTTTTAAGGACGGCCTGTCCGCCGCCTTCGGCGTCGGTCTGCGGCCTGGGCTCGCTCCTCGCTCCGCGGTTTGAGGACGGCCGCAGCGGTGCTATGCCAGCAATCGCAGCAAGACGCCCGGTGTGAGGTGCGGAGCCAGCGGGTTTTCCCTGGAAATCTCGAGGCTCCTTGCTCGAGGGCGTGGGGCTGGTAGCATCTCGGAAGGCCGAAAGGCATTCCCCGCGCCCGAGTGGCGGAATTGGCAGACGCGCAAGATTCAGGTTCTTGTCCAGGTAACTGGGTGGAGGTTCAAGTCCTCTCTCGGGCATTTGGCAGCTCTCTCGCTGCCAAGGAGCAGGTGACGGTGCTTTGTCGCCGAGTGTTGGCCTTGTTGGCGTGCAGTTTCGCGGTGTCGAGCAGCAACTGCTTCATGTGCTTCCCTCGGATGCTCCGTGACGTAGGGCCGCAAGCTTCCGGCGATAGCGAGTTCCCGACCCATCCCCGCACGGTCGGCTCGGTGCGGCAAACCAGCCCTGGCTCGGCTGCGCAGCAGGATCGACCGTGCCACGCGTGCAAAATGTGTGCGTTGATCCCCTTCGGCTTCACGGTACCATGGTCGTGGGGCCGTAGCTCAGCGGTAGAGCAAGGGACTTTTAATCCTTTGGTCCAGGGTTCGAATCCCTGCGGCCCCACTTTCGCTCCAGGCTTCCCATCCTCGCCTGAGCCAGTGTGATGCTGTGTTGTGATCCGCTCGACCCGCCTCCCGTTGCTCGGCAGGCTGGGCTCGCGCTTGAGCGGCGGATCTGCGAGGTCGACGGCCAGAAGATCGCGGCCGAGTTGCACCTGCTGCCGGCGTCGTCCGCCGACGCCCCGCCGCCGATCGTGTTTCTGCACGGCGTTCTTACTTCCAGCTGCCTCGCGACCGAACTCTTTGCCGATCCGTCCCGGTTTTCGTGGATTTCGTTAAGCCTGCCCGGACATGCTGGTGGCAGTTTCGCTCCCGGGATCCGCGGTGCAGAGATCGACGCGGCGTTCTACGTTCGCCTGATCGAAGGGGCTCTGCAGCAACTTGTCGGCAGTCAGAGAGTGATTCTCGTGGGATGGTCGCTCGGCGGCTTCACGGTCCTCGCGGTGACGGCAGCACACCCCGAGCGGGTGGCGGCGGTGGCCTGTCTCGCAGGCTTCGCCGAGCCTCGCTTTACCGGGATCGTGCGGGTGATGTCGTGGATGGTCCGGCTGCCGGGCGCGGCGTCGCTTGTGGAGTGGGGCCTCTGGCTCGCAGGCTTGATGCCGCGGGTGTTCTGGTTTGTCGCCCTGCTCACGGCGAGCAACTGGAGGGCGTTTCGGGCGGCGGATGCAAAGGCGGTGCTGTACGATGTGTGGCTCCGCTATCGCTGCCACGACCCGGCCTCGCTCGCCCTTGTGCTTGCGACCCTGCCAAAACTCAACGTGGGAGACGCGGTGGCTGGCATCACCTGCCCGGCACTGATTGGTTCGGGCAGTCACGATCCGGTTGTGCCAGTCGAAGAGGCTCGTCGCATTGCTGGCCGCCTGCACCAGGCTGAGCTCCGGATCTACGACGGGGCGGGCCACATGTTCTTCTGCGAATGGGCGGGCTTTCAGGAGCACCTCGCTGCCTGGTTGCAGCTGCACTTCAAAGGGTTCGAGGCGTAAATGAAGACCCACATCTGGCTTTGTGTGATGACTCTCTGCAGCACGCTGGCAACGGCCGCGACCGCTGCCGAGCCCAACATCGTGGTGATCTACGCCGACGACCTCGGGTATGGCGACCTGCAGTGCTACAACCCGCAGCGCGGCCTGATCCCCACGCCCCACCTCGATCGCCTCGCCGCCGAAGGCATGCGGTTTACCGACGCCCACTCCTCGTCGGGAGTGTGCTCACCATCTCGCTACACGCTCCTCACCGGCCGCTACCACTGGCGCTCACGGTTGCAGTCGGGAATCGTAAACACCTGGGAAGGACCGCTGATCGGTGCCGATCGCCTCACGATCGGCTCGCTCGCCCAGCAGCGAGGCTTGCGGACAGCCTGCATTGGCAAGTGGCACCTCGGCTGGGAGTGGCCCATGTCTGCCGATGAGCGGAAACGGATCGCTGGCTTCAAGCGACCTGCTGCCAACGAGGAGAGCGCAGAGGTTAGCGACGAGCATCGCGCCACCTGGCAGGCGGTGTTTGCTCGGCGGATCGCGGGTGGGCCTTCGACTCGCGGCTTCGACATCTACTTCGGCACGGATGTGCCCAACTGGCCGCCTTTTTGTTTCATCGATCAGGACCTGACCGTCGGGATTCCCACGCAGCTCCTGCCAGCGGCCGACTTTCGTGACAATAGAGCGAGCGTGCAGGGGCCCGCCGTCGCAGGGTGGCAGTTGGAGGGCGTGCTCCCGGCCCTCCGCGACCGCGCGATCGCCTTTCTCGACACCTGCCGCGACGACCAGGCCGGCTTCCTGCTCTATCTCCCGCTGACCTCGCCGCACACCCCGCTGGCCGTCAACGAACCGTGGCGGGGAGCGAGCAAACTCGAAAACGCCTGTGCCGATCTGATCATGGAAACTGATGCCGTGGTGGGGCAGGTGATCTCAGCCCTGGAGCGGAACGGGCAGGCCGACAACACGCTGCTCGTGTTTACCAGCGACAACGGGTTTGCTCCGTACGTCGGCGTCGAGCAACTCGAGGCTCGCGGTCACTTCCCCAGCGGTCCGTTGCGCGGCTACAAGGCGGATGCTTGGGAAGGCGGGCATCGTGTGCCGTTTGTTGTGCGGTGGCCCGGAGTGGTAGAGCCGGGCACCACGTGCGATCAACTCGTGCATCAGGCCGACCTGCTGGCGACCTTTGCCGAGGTCTTGGAGGTGCCGCTTCCCGACACGGCGGGGGAAGACAGCGTGAGCCTGATGCCGCTGCTCATGGGGAGCCAGGAGCCGGTGCGTGAGGTGGCGGTGAGCTGTTCGATCAAAGGCGTGCCGGCGGTCCGCCTCGGTCGCTGGAAGTACATCCCCGCTCCGGGGTCCGGCGGATGGGCCAAGGGAGGCGATCCAGATCAGACAGAACAACTCTACGATCTGGCGGTCGACCTCGGGGAGACCACGAATCTCGCCGCGTCGCATCCCGAGGTGGTGGCAGAGGCCAAGGCGGCTCTGGCCAACACGGTGGCAGACGGCCGGAGCACGCCGGGCGTCGCACAGCACAACGATGTGCCGGTGAAGATGCTCACGCAGTTGCCAGCATCGCAACCGGGCGAGTGAGCACGTCGGTGGGGGAGTAGCCGGCGAGGCGGAGGTCGCGAATGGCGAGCCCGGCGGAACGCTTGGCGAGGCGTTTGCCGGCTGCGTCGCAGACGAGCGGCTGGTGGCAGAACTGTGGGGGTAGCCAGCCCAGGGCTTCGTAGAGCAGCAGTTGGCGGGCTGTGCTCGTGAGCAGGTCGGCTCCGCGGACGACCTCGTCGATCTCCATCGCATGGTCGTCGGCCACGCACGCCAGTTCGTAGGCAGCGAGGTCGTCGCGCCGCCAGACGACGAAGTCTCCGAAGTCGACCCCTGTTGTGCGGACAACCTCCCCGGCCTCGGCGTCCTGAAAGACCATCCGCCGACCGTCGGGCACGCGAAACCGCCAGGGCACGCCCCCCGGGCTGGCGGCCCTCGGCCACGACGCAGGCCGCAGCGACACGGGAAACATCGGCTCAGAGCCATCGAGCGGATCGGTGTCGTGGGGCGCGACCGCGGCGGCCTCCACGTCGCGTCGGGAATGGGGCGAGGGGTAGATCGCGCCTGTCGCCTCCAGCCGTCGCCAGACCTCGAGATACCAGTCGGATCGTTGGCTCTGAACATACGGGCCACAGTCGCCCCCCACGTCTGGGCCTTCCGTCCAGGTGAGGCCCAGCCAGTGGAGGTCTTCGATGGCCGCCTCGACAAACGCATCCCGACAGCGCGGGCCATCGAGGTCGTCGATCCGCAGCACGAGCCCCGCTCCCGCCGCTCGGCGTGCTGCTGTCGCAAAGGTGCGGGCGTGGCCCACGTGCAGCAGGCCGGTCGGTGTGGGGGCGATCCGGCCGCGTCGTTCGGCCTTGTCAGATGGCGTCACCACCGCCCCCAGGCTCCCGTCGACAGCACGTAGATGCCCAGGGCCAAGTTGGTCGCCGCGTGGGTGGTGATCGCGTCGATCGGCCGGCGGGTGGCCGCCGACACGCCCGAGACGATCCCAAACCAGCCGGCGGCCGCAATGGCTTCGTCGGGATGCGTGAGGACGGCGTAGGCGGTGCAGGCGATCACGGCGGCGGCGGTGAGCGTGCCGAAGCGAACTTCCCAGAAGCGTTCCTGCACGACGTACCGCATCAGGAACCCGCGGAGGAACAGCTCCTTCGCCACGGGCACAATCAGCACGAGCCCGGTGAACCGCACCGCCAGGAAGGCCCAACCCCACGTTTCGCCGAGAAACGGGCGGAATGGATCGAAGGCCACGCGGGTGCCGAGTGTTGCCCAGCCCGCCTCTCGCTGCAGGCCTGCCAGCACGATCCAGGGAATCACGAGGCCGATGCCCAACAGCGGCGGCCACCAACTGGGGCGGCCGAGCCAAGGGAGGATGTCGCGGGCGACGACCGCCAGGGCCACCAGGCTCGCCACGACGCGGAGCGTGTAGAGCAATGGGTAGTCGCCGTCTCCCAGACCCAGCCAGTTCGCCGGTTCACCGGCTGTCGGTTCCAGGGCGCCGAACCCCAAAAAAACAATCAGCGGCAGCAGGCAGGCCAGGAAGGGACGGCTCGGGCCCTGGTCGACGCCCCGGGCGTCGTCGGTCTCCTTGGTGGCCGCCGAAACGGGCTTGCCGGGGGAAGAATGGCTGCTCATGGGCGTTTGTGCATCCGTCTGTCGCGTTTCACGGGGCG
>JBMTLP010000287.1:0-4890 GCA_049433245.1 Pirellulales bacterium | reverse complement strand
GTGAGATCGAGGGTGACCCGTCGCAGCCACGTTTCGCGGTCGGCTTCGGGCGAACCGGCACCATGTTCGCCTGCGAACAGGAAGACGTGGCCCCTGATTTTCTCTGCCTCGCCAAGGGCCTCACCGCGGGGTACATGCCGATGGCCGCCACCCTGACCACGCAGCGTGTGTGGGATGCCTTTCTTGGTACCCATGCCCAGCGGCGGACGTTCTTCCACGGCCACACCTACGGCGGCAACCCGCTCGCTGCGGCCGTGGCTCTGGAGTCGTTGGCGATTTTCAGCGAGGAACGCGTGCTCGAGAAGATGCAGCCCTCCCTCCAACGGCTGAGCGAACGCATGGCTGCGTTTGCCGAACATCCGCATGTGCTCGATGTCCGCGGGCGGGGGATGATGGCCGCGATCGAACTGGTGCTGAGCCGCGAGGGTCCTGTGCGGTACGACCCTGCCGAGGCGCGGGGGATGCGTGCCTGCGTGGCTGCTCGCAAGCATGGCGTGCTGTTGCGGCCGCTCGGAGACGTGGTCGTGATCATGCCACCGCTGTGCACGACCCCCTCCGAGATTGACCAGATGTGCGACGCGGCAGCAGCAGCCATCGACGAGGTGTGCGGCAGGTAATCACGGCCGCGCGTCGTAATCGCTACTGGGCCACCGACTTGCTTCCATCGGCAGAACCGCCAATCGGAGCACCGTCTGGCAAAGGCCGCCCCGCGGCAGCGATCCCAAGCCGGTACAACTCACCCCGAAGCTCGCGAAACGCTTCGAAGCTATCGGGATAACACCAAAGCGTCACGGTGGTCTCGGGAGTGAGGCGACTCAGTTTTCGACGAAACATCGACCCTTCCGCGAGGGCAATCTCAAGCGGCTCCCCGAGAGCCTGATGCTGCGGTCGGACCACCCATTCGCGACTCCGCACGAGAATCTGACCACGCGCCCGATCCACCTGCGTTTCGATCACATAGTCGAGTGAAAACCCGTTCACGGGCCCCACCGACTCGATGTGGTTGGTGAGTTGGTCGAGCGAACCGGTGTGCCGCTGCGCTCGCGTGCGTGCCATGCCAAAGAGTTCTTCGAGGGGAATGTACGCGATGTGGCCGCCCGAGAGCTGGAAGTGCAACTCGTCTCCATTGACGGTACGGCCAATGGGCGTTGGATACGCGAGCACCTCTTCTGCCTCTGCCTCGTCGTAGGCGATCGCTTTCGCCTCGTCTTCAGCGGCAGTGATGTCAGCTTTGAGTTGTTCTTTGCGTGCTCGGTGTTCGGCAGCGACCGCCGTTTCTTCATCCACCGAGGCCCGTCGGGCATCGCGTTCCACCTCGAGTGCCGCCACGGCTGTTGCCAGCTGCATGCGACCGAGAGCCGCATCATTCGCCGCTGCCGCGAGCGTGACAAACTGGGCCTCGAGTTCAGCAATCTCATGCTCAACGGATGTCGCTTGCTGAGCGAGGGACGCCAACTCTTCCATCGACACCGCCACAGCGGGAGATGCCGACGCCTCCGAGGAGAGCGAAAGCGTGTGCACACGGGCACCGATCACCATCACGAGGATGATCAGGATGCCCACGATGTTGGTCACCACATCCAGGAACGAATCCTGCGCGGCGTCGGTGTTCTCGTGAACTCTTACCCGTCGCATCGAGATGACTCCTTCACGGATTCGCTGTTAGCGGGCAACCGACGGCTCACCAACAGGGGCCGCCGCCGGCAGGGCAGCCACCGCCTGCTCATCCCGCCGCACGGTCGCCAGACCGCTGCCCGCCAGCAGGGCCTCAATGTCTTCGCGGCGTCCCGCTCCGCCCGGTGTTGCCGACAGCACAAGCCGTGGATTCCAGTACATCCGGTCACCCGCAAGCCCCCAGCTGTCGACGTGTTGGCGCACCGCCTCGATCAGGGGATCGATCGAATCGGCCGTGCGAGCACCCAGCGGCACTGTCTTGACCACGCGGCGTCGACCGCTGTCGAACACCCGCAGTTCATCCCGATCGCACTCGATCTGAACAGGACGAGAGAGCGGCACCGGCCGATCACGGGTGGCCATGCTCGCCCAGTTGGCTCCTCGGGACGACGCCAGCGATGCCACATCGCCACCGCCACCCGTTTGCATGTTCACGCCCACCCCACCACCACCCTGCTGACCAGCCGCCGACGACGACATCCCACCAGCGCCCTGCGGCGACCCGGCTGAAGAGCTTCCGTTGCTCCCGCCGGCGGCTCCCGCGGAGCCCGCAAACGAAGACACGGGGGGGGTTCCCTGCGAGCTGTCACCTCCCGCATCGCCACCGTCGCCACCGTCTCCCTCACCACCACGGCCTGTGCCTGTTCCGCCCGTTCCGCCCTCACCACCGAAATACGATTGGCCCGGCTGCCCCGCCGGCTGACCTCCCGGCCATGCTCCGTCGCCCGGCGCTCCAGCGGCCGACGCAAAGGCGGACGGCCCCACGTAGCGACTCTGATCGGCCCCCACACCCCCGTCAGGGCCGTAGCCGGCACCGTAGCTCCCCGTGCCTCGTCCAAGCACGGCGTCGCCACCGCCGACCCCATCGGCAGGGCCACCTGCCGCATTCATCGGCCCATCACCAGCAAGTCCGGCTCGGGCAGCCACACCCGCCGCCTCCGGCGACCCAAACACGCCCGGCCCTTGCCCCGAACCGCTGCCATCACCGTCGCCACCGGGCTCCCGCCACTCAAAGCGAGACTGATCACCCAGCACACTCGGTCCGCCATCAACCACCACACCGCCGCGGGTCTGCGCAGCTCGATACTGCACGCGGGGAGAAGCCTGTCGGGCGACCCGAGCCCCTTGCACCTGCTCAAGCCAGGCCAAGCGGGTGCGGGCCTCGTCGATCGCGCGTCGCTCCACGTCGGCAAGTTGCAAATCGGGAGCAGGAAATTTGAGTTGCCAGTGCTCTTCCACCAACTGATAGCCAAAGTCACTTCCCCAGGAGGCGATCGCCTCGCGAGCGGCGTAGTAGGCCATCACCCCCGACGGCCGGACCAGGAGCAGGGGATAGGGTTGCTCAGCAGGAGACGCCGAAGACCGGCCTCGCTCCGCGAGATGCTCCCGTGCTGCGCGGAGAGCACTGGCAAGCGGATTACCGGGACCAGCCGGTCCCTCGAAGTCGGACGGACGCAAGCGAATCCCTTCCGGCTGCAGAAACACGCCATCGAGGGAACACTCGATGTAGAGCGGACGCCGATGCGTCCCGTTCTGGCCGTCGTAGGGCACGATCGCGTAGGCCGGCGGCCGATCGGCGGCCGACTCGCGCGCTTCTTGAAGCGCCTGCGTCACTTCCGCCAGACGCTGTTCTAAAGTTGACAGTTCCTTTTCCAGATTCGACGTACCCGCTGTTTTTGCGGCCTCAAGGGCAGCGATCTCCCGCTCCAGCGCCGCGAGTTCATCGCTCAACGCGCGGGCGTTGTCTTCGATGCCCGCGAGCCCGAGTCGCGCCTGACTGAGGTCATCAAGCGTCTTCTGACGCATGGCCTGCAACTGCTCAACCCGCCACCGCAGGCCCTCTCTCTCAACCGCCATTTCCTCCAGGATGGCGACCTCCTCAGCCTCCCGATGTCCGGCCGCCGAGCGGCTGAAGATCACGAGCAGCACCAGGAGCGCCCCCATCGTGCACAGGAGCACCGCGAGGAACGGGAAGAGGGAGATGCCAGGCCCGTCGCTGGCTCGTACGCGACTCATGCGGCCTTTCCGTAGTGGGCGCCGCTGCGAGCCATCAATCGGCTTGGTTCAGCGGCAGCAGCAGGAGACGTCCGTGAAGCGAGCAGTTGCACTGCAGCCCCGAGGGCATTGAGCGTCTCTTCGAACTTGGCACTTGCGGCCGCGGTTTCCAGGTTACGAGCCAGTGTTCGCTCAAGGGAGGCGAGATCGCGGGTGGCTTCCACCACACGGCCAAGAATTTCCCCTTGTTCAACGAGGATCCGTTGCTGGTCGTCCATGCGAACGACGAGATCGCTGATCTGCTGCATCGCAGCCGCCATCGAGTTCCCAGCCGAAGCCCAGCGATCTTCGCGATCGGCCAGGAGACGCGTATTGGCCTCCTGAAGTCGATGCCCCCAGCCGGCGAGCACTCCGTCGACCGCAGACGCGATCGATTCGGCCATCCGTGTTCCGGCGATGTCGGCAACGGCGGAGAGCTGCTCCTGCGTGTTGGTCTGCAAGTTCCGCCAGGCCCGCTCCTGCGACTCCAGCAGCCTGGCCGAAGAACGCCCCACCGCGTCACTCAGGCGGGCCATCGCAAACGCGGTTCCATTATCGGCGTCGATGGTCTGGAATCGACCGGCCAAGGCAGACCAAGCCGCCTCATCAATCAGTTGCAGCAACGACTGCTCCTGTCGGTCGACGACAAAGTGCGTGAACATCAATACCATCGACAGCCCAAGAGCGGTGGCCGTGGTATCGAAAGCCGTGCCCAGGCCGGCCACCACGTCAGTAATGTTTTCCATTTGCGACGGGGAAAGGTTGGCTATCGCCACCGTGATGCCAATCACGGTTCCCAAGAAACCCATGATGGGAATCGCCCAGATCACGAACCGCACGAGCCCGTAACTCTGCGAGGCGCGTGCCCCCTCAACATCAGCGAGATACTTGAGGTGGTCCTCCAGCTCGTTGACAGACCCCGTCCTGCGGACGAAATCGAGAGCGGCCCGCAACCGCGTCGTCAGCCGCTCACCCGCCTCTTGCTCTTCAAGAGACTCCATCAGCGCGTCGACGTCGTCAGGCGTCTGACCACCTGGCGGAATCGCCCCGAGTGGCTCGGTGGCAACGCGCCTTCGCTGCGCAAAGACTTCCTGCAGTCGCAGCGACAGGGCTGCGATGCCCACAAAGAACATCCCCACTTCGACATATTCGACCCAATGCCCCGCGAGATAGCGGACCACC
>JBMTLP010000286.1:0-4895 GCA_049433245.1 Pirellulales bacterium | reverse complement strand
CAAAGATTGACCCCACCGGCGCGAGGCTGGGGACCTCGGTCGCCTCACCATGCGAGAGGGGCACCACGCCACCGAGGACTGGCTCGGGGGCTCCATCGGAGACGACGGCACCGAGCAGCATCCGTTCGAGGCCGAGCCGCCATGAGTGCGCGGAGAGTTCCGGCACGGCCAAGCCTGCCCGCTCGCGGCGATCGGCATCGAGCCCCCAGCGGATGTGGGCCTGGGTAATGCCGCGTCGCCAGGTGTCGATGTCGCTCTCGTCAACGTGGAAGTGGGCTTGTACGAGCGGGTGTGCGGCCACCGCCAGCATCGCATCGACGGAGCAGCGTGAGCCTGGGAGCGCGAGCAGGGCCACGAGCAACTCAGCCGCCGGGCTGATCTCATGAATGCCGCGGTCGGCGATCACCAGCGGCAGCGTGATGGTGCCATCGCCGCTTCCGAGCTGTTTTGGATCGCCTTGAACCGTGCGACTGAACTCCGCCTCAAGATGTGGGGCGAGTTCGGCTATCCGAGGGCTCACGATCACCACGTCATGCGGGGCGAGATTGTCGAGGTCGGCACAGGCATGCACGATCGCATCGAAGAGCACCTCGGCTTGGCGGCTGAGGTCATGGCAACGATGGATGAGGAGCGAATGGTCGCCGGCTGCGGGCGGCGAGGCGTTCGTGCTGGTTGCGGCGATGTGGCCGGTGGCGATGGTGTGCTGAAGCCGAGCGAGGAGTGGCGCGTTGGTCGCAGGCGCGGCGGCGGCAGCCATCCCGTGCTCTGCATCTGCAGTGCTCTCGTGATGCGTGGGCGTCAAGCCCTGCGAGGCGAGCAGCCACTGCGCTGCGCGGGTGCCGCGAAGCCAGGAGGTGACCAACGGATCGGCAGCAAGCGGGTTGATGCTGGCGGTGGCCTCTTCGCCGCGGGCTGGCGCGATGCCCAGCGAAACCGGCGGGGCGTGCTTCGCCCAGGCGTCTCGCAGTGGAGGCGAGGGATGGACGAGCACCACGTCAACCTCGCACGGGCTACCGCCTGCGGTTGGCAGCGTGCTGAGCCGCTCAAGGAGCTCAATCTGATGCAGCGAGAGCGATTGCAGGCCGGCGACAAACACAGCCTCCGCTCCGGCGGTGGTTGCCAGCCGGTCACGTGCTGGTGGACTCGGCTCACCGATCCGTTCCCGCACGGATCGCCAGAGGTCAAACTGCCAGCGGTCTCGGTTGGCCAGCAACGTCGTCACGGTGCGGCCTTCCTCGTCGGCAGCCGGGCTCAACTCCGCCCTACCGTCCTCCCAAGCCAGGATCATGCCAGGCCTGCGGAAGTGGTTGTGGTCAAAGTGGTCGGCGATCGCCCGGGCGGCGAGCAGCGGACCACCGGCTTGCGTGATCCGCGCCGCGTAGCGTTTGTCGCGAGCCATCACGTCGAGGATGGTGAATGCCATCCGCTCGACCTCCCACGGATCGTCGCTGCGGCTGCGTCCGGCATCACCACTCGGCCCAAGGAGCGAGGAGATCGCGGAGGGATGGATGAAGCCCACGTTGGCGACGATGCCATCGCCGCGTGCCGTGCCCGCGGCCAACCGGCTCGCCAGGGATGCTTCCAGCCACGCTCGGACGCCGGCGGTCGGCACGACGATCTGCGGACGCGCAAACAGGCTCCCGGCCTGTCGGATGAGAAAGTCCTGTGCGAGGGGGGCTACCTCTTCCAGGCTGCAGACGTAGCGCGTGCGAAATGCCATGCCGCTAAGGCTACCGAAAAAATGGCTCGGTCTCCTTACCGCACGACGCGGGCTCCGCCGCCGGCGATCTGCTTTTCGACTTCTTTGCGGGTGGCCATCGAGGTGTCGCCGGGTGTGGTCGAGGCGAGGGCACCGTGGGCGGCACCGTAGTCGACCGCCTGTTGGGGGTCGTTGAACTCGAGGAAGCCGAACGTCAGTCCGCTGGCGAAACTATCGCCCCCGCCGACGCGGTCGAGGATTTCAAGTTCTGGATACTTGCGGCTGTCGTAGAAGGTGCCGTTGTGCCAAAGCACGGCGCTCCAGTCGTTCTTGGTCGCGGTGATCACACGGCGGAGCGTCGTGGCGGCGACCTGGAAGTTGGGAAAATCAGCAACGGCCCGTTCGATCATCGCCTTGAAGGCTCCTGACTCGACGTGGCTGATCGACTCATCGACCCCTTCGACCTCGAAGCCGAGGCAGGCGGTAAAGTCTTCTTCGTTGCCGATCATCACGTCGACGTGTTTGGCGATTTCACGGTTGACTTCGCGGGCCTTCGCCTGGCCGCCGATGCTCTTCCAGAGGCTGGGGCGGTAGTTGAGGTCGTAGGAGACGATCGTGCCGTGCTTCTTGGCAGCCCGGACCGCTTCGAGCACCACATCAGCCGTGGTAGCCGAGAGGGCTGCAAAGATGCCGCCGGTGTGGAACCATCGCACGCCGAGCGTGCCGAAGAGATGCTCCCAGTCGATGTCGCCCGGCTTCATCTGGCTCGCGGCGGTGTTGCCACGATCGGGCACGCCAACGGCGCCACGGATGCCAAAGCCTCGTTCGGTGAAGTTCAGGCCATTGCGGACAGTGCGGCCGATCCCGTCGTCCTCTCGCCACAGGAGGAAGTCGGTGTTGACCCCACCTTGGTGGATGAAGTCTTCGATCAGGTGGCCCACCTCGTTATCGACAAAGGCCGACACGAGCGCTGTTCGCAGCCCAAAGGCCTTCTTGAGACCACGGGCCACGTTGTATTCGCCGCCCCCTTCCCAGACCTGAAAACTCCGCGTGGTGCGAATGCGACCCTCGCCTGGATCGAGGCGCAGCATGACCTCACCGAGAGAGACTTCATCGAACGTGCAGGCGTCAGCGGGCTTGATGGGTAGGGACATGGGTGCTCAGGGGGTGGGTCGATCGTGGGGGAACCGCCTGCCGGAGCCCGAAAGTGCGGAAGCGCGCGACCTAAGATCGCTCATCAACTCTCCGCGATCGTGGCGAAAGAACCATTCGCCGGGCTCTCCTTGAAATGGCCGCGGAAAAATACTGCCGGCCAGCATGACGGTCAACTGGGCGATAGGTCGATTGTTGCTGATGGCAGCGATCCTGCCCAGCGGGGGAGGCTCCCAGGGGATGGTGTGGTATCGTCTGTGGAGGGGAACGTTTCGCGTGCTGCTGAAGAGGACCTTCTGTGCAGCTTTGTCTTTTTCACCCTTTGGCAGCGTGGCAGGATCGTCTCCATCAGGCGGGAGTGAACTGATGCCCCGGCATTCTCAGCCGCTGCTCAGCGGCTTTCCACTGTTTTCGACGCAGGACCTCACCGAGGCCCAGCGCCGGACGGCAGCTTTTTGGCCGGGGCATGCCAGCGAGGTGCTCGGGCCGGAGGACTACGCCGTTGAGGTGTATCGCGTCGTCGTGGCCGACACGTCCCTGACCTACGTCGACTGCACCACCCGCATTCGGATGACGCCCCATGAGGCGGACACGGGCTATGGGCTCTTTCTGCCTCTCGACGGCAACGTGGAGATTCGGGTTGCCGGCTGCGAGTATCGCGGGTCGCCGCTGCGGCCGCTGCTGAAGGCCCCGGAATGTGGCGAGCGGTTTGAGGCGTCGCCGGTGCGGTGCCTGGTGGTTGACCTCGACGCGGGAGCGGTTCGGCGGGCGGCTCAGGCTGCGAGCCTTCCGGTTCCCAGCCACACCGTGTTGACAGAAGCGGCGGAGGTTCGGCGGCTGGCCGTGCGGCTGGCCACCTCGGCCAACCGCAGCAAGGCCCTGCCTGCCCTTCAGCAGCTGCCGCTCAAGGATCGTCTGCTCACAGTGCCGGCGACGCTGCGGAGGCAGGAACGGGAGCTGATTCGAGCGGTTGTGGCTGCTGCGGCCGCACCTGCGGGCGAGGCAGCCAGCCTCCAGGCGAGTTGCGAGCTGGAGCCCATGAGGCAGTGGGTGCAAAGCCATCTGGCGGGCCAGATCCTCGTTTCCGAGTTGGCCGGTGCAGTCGGCCTCTCCACCAAGGCTCTCACGCGGCTCTTCGCCCGTATCGGCTGCACGCCGCAGGAGTTTGTGCGGTCGCTGCGGCTGGAGCGGGCCAATCTGCTGCTGCGGGAGCCTGCCTCCGACGCCACCGTGACCGAGGTCGCCTACGCGGTGGGCTATCGGCACCTGAGCCTGTTTTCCAGCCACTACCGCCGCCGCTACGGCGAGCTCCCGTCTGAAACCCTGGCCCGCAGCCGGGTGGTGGCCCAAGAAAAATGAAAACCGGCGTCCTAAGCGCGATAATGGTGTCCTATAAGTGGTAGCAGGGGGTCGCCGCTATTTCTATGATTCGCTCAGTTGTTGTTGACGGACCATTCCTTCAACTGAGTTGCTCGTGAGTTCCTCCCACCGCTGACAGCCTTTTCCCTTCGCGGGGAAACGGTTCTCCCTTGCCAGGCGGCCTTCTCGGCCCTGCCCAGCGGGGTGAAAGCGATGTTGAGTTGAACCGAGCCTTCTTGCAGGCAGTTGCTGAGCGTTCTTCGCTCATAAGCCTTCTTGAGAGCTTCGCTGGTCCCGATTGCTGTGGCTGAGGATTCGTTCCTCGTGCCCGCGATGCTCAGGGCCGCATGCCGGTCGCCTCTCATGGTTCTTCAGTGGTGGTGAATCAGGAACTTCCCTTTTTCTATTCACCCACACCTGTTGTTCTCTGTTCATAAGGATTCCCGCCATGCCGTCGCGCTCGCTTCTCGCCGACCCATTGCCCTCTCGCTTTGTCCGTTCGGTTCTGACGGCATTCATGCTCGCGACGGCGGGCGTTGCCGGGATGCCATCGGCTGCGGGTCAGGTGTATTCCCTGAGTTACTTCGGAAACGCTTTCGTGATGCCCGCAACGGACACGAGCGGACACACGAGCGTTGAAGTCACAGTCAACAACGCTTGGAATGGCACATTGCTCGGCGGCATG
>JBMTLP010000285.1:0-4912 GCA_049433245.1 Pirellulales bacterium | reverse complement strand
TCCCGACATGAAGGCCCGCATCGACGATCCCGCGAGCGGGATCACCGCCGACGATGTGCTCGTGCTCCGCAATGCGGGGCCACTCGGTGGGCCGGGCATGCCGGAATGGGGCATGCTGCCGATCCCCAAGCCGCTGCTGGAGCAGGGTGTGCGTGACATGGTGCGGATCAGCGACGCCCGCATGAGCGGCACGAGTTACGGCACCTGTGCGTTGCATGTGGCGCCTGAGGCGGCAGCCGGTGGTCCGCTTGCGGTTGTGCAGACGGGCGACCTGATCTGTTTGGATGTGGAGGCTCGTCGGCTCGACCTCCTCGTCGATGAGTCTGAGATCGCCCGCCGGCTCATGGCTTGGCAGCCTCCAGAACGTCGCTCAGACCGGGGCTACGGACGGCTCTACGCTGATCAAGTCACCCAGGCTAACCACGGCTGTGACTTCCGCTTTCTGGAGCGTGGGGATGGGCCTGCTGCGGAGCATGAACCGGAGATTTTCTAAAGCCGTTGTCCCAGTGAGAGTCTGACGACGGTCGTATGTTGTTTCGTCGGCGGGGACGGATGGTATGGTGATCATCCACTGGCGTGAGGTGCACGCGGTGGACTTTTTCTGCAGGCTTAGGTGATGACCGCAACACAGAACTTTTCCTTGGCTGCCTTTGCCCGTTCGCCGATGGCGGTGCCGCCGCTGGCGCGTGATGCCGAGGGCGCGATCGATGAGGCGGCCAATGCCGCACTTATCAAGCACCTTGAGGCAGGGGGTGTGGAACTGCTGCTCTATGGCGGCAATGCGGTCTTCTATCATCTGCCGCTGAGCGAATACGAACCGACGCTGGAGATGCTCGGTCGGTTACCCGCGACCACCACCCAGGTTGTGCCATCGGCTGGGCCTACCTTCGGCTTGATGCTCGAGCACGCGAAGGTTTTGCGACGCCATCGCTTTGCTACGGCGATGGTGCTGCCCCACCAGGGCATCACCACGAGCAAAGGTGTCGCCACAGGTGTGCGGAGGTTTGTCGAGGCGGCGGGGATTCCGGCGCTGCTCTATATCAAACACGAGGGCTTCATTGAGCCTGAGGATGTTGCGGCACTGTGTGCTGATGGGCTGATCTCAGCGATCAAGTATGCGATCGTCCGCGACAATCCCGCCGAGGATCCAACGCTCAGACGGCTTGTCGAACTCGTCGACCCGGCGATGGTGATCAGCGGGATCGGTGAGCAGCCAGCGATTGTGCACCTCCGAGACTTTGGGCTCGGCGGCTTCACGACGGGGTGTGGCTGTGTGGCGCCCCGGTTGTCCGTGGCTCTGCGACAGGCCGCCGCACGCGACGACTGGGCTGAGGCCGAGCGGATTCGACGCATCTTCGAACCGCTTGAAGATTTGCGGAACGCGATCAGCCCGATCTGCGTGCTCCACGAAGCGGTGGCTGCGGCGGGCGTGGCGAGCACAGGGCCACTGCTTCCGTTGCTTGACCGTGTGGCCGAGAAGCATCTGCCGGCGATCGAAGCCGCGGCCAAGGCGTTGCTGAGCGAAGACAAGACACATCATCCGTGACGCATGGCGATCGTGCGTTGTGGGCTTCCTTGAGGGCCTTTGCATGTTTCGGAACATCGCTGTGTTGGCCGCAACTGCGGCGATCGTGCTGGTCTCGTGTGGAATGGCCCAGCCGACCGCAGCCGAAGAGTGGCCGCAGTTCCTCGGGCCGATGAGAAATGGCACCTCAGCCGAAACTGGGCTGATCCAGACCTTTCCGGCCGGTGGCCCAGACGTCCTCTGGCGGCAGCCGCTTGGGGTCGGGATGTCGTCTGTTGCGGTGACGCAGGGGTTCGCGGTCACGCTCTTTCAGGATGAGACCAGTCAGTACGTGGTCGCCTTTGATGCTGTCAGTGGTGATCCGCGATGGCGGACACCCGTGGCCCCTGCGTTTGAAAATGGGATGGGCCATGGTCCACGGG
The DNA here is from genome assembly GCA_049433245.1 of Pirellulales bacterium. Classification (GTDB taxonomy): domain Bacteria; phylum Planctomycetota; class Planctomycetia; order Pirellulales; family UBA1268; genus M30B53. The sequence continues at coordinate 2,965 of JBMTLP010000285.1, read as the reverse complement.
CAACGCCCACGGTGGTCGATGGGCTCGTGCATGTGTTGACCGGCGAGGGCGTACTGACGCAGCTCACGCTTGCCGAAGGGAAACAGAACTGGTCGGTGGATGTGCCTGCGAGCCTCGGCGGAAAGCCCGCCGAGTATGGTGTGGCGTGTTCTCCAGTGGTGACCGACGGCCTCGTGATTGTGCAGGCTGGATCTCCGCAGGCTGCGGTCGCCGCCTGGGAACTCAAGAGCGGTGAGCTGCGGTGGAAGGCGGGCTCCGGCAAGGCTGGGTATTCGTCACCCCTGCTGGCAACGCTCGCCGGTCGCAGCCAGCTGGTGGTGTTTGATGCGTCGGGGGCATCCGGTCTTGAGCCGAAGACCGGGGAAGTCTTATGGAGTTTCACCTTTCCCACAGACTACGACTGCAACATCGCCACGCCGGTCCAGCTCAGTGACAGCACCGTGTTGATCTCGGCAGGAGAAAACCACGGGTCGGTTGTGCTGGAGATTTCCGCGGGCAGCTCGGGTCTGGCGGCGAAGCCTGTCTGGTCGTCGCTCGGGCCCACCAGTCAGTTGCGTTCGGAATGGCAAACACCCGTCGTGCACGATGGCTATCTCTATGGGCTCGACAATCAGGGCAGTGCTGGGCCGATCACGAATCTTGTCTGCGTTCGGCTCGCTGATTGGACGACGATCTGGAAACAGAACCGCTTCGGCAAGAGCAACCTGATTCTGGCCGATGGACGCCTCTGGATTTCCACCATGAAGGGGGAACTGGTGCTGGTGGCGGCGAGCCCCGAGGGCTATCAGGAAGTGTCGCGATGCACCCTGATTGAAACCACCCGTCAGGCTCCGGTGATTGCCCATGGTCGGCTCTATCTTCGCGACGACCATGAACTTGTGTGCGTGCAGGTTCGGGCTCTGTAAGCACGGGACAAGAAGGCCCTGCGTGCCTCGCCGCGGAGGACATGCTATCGTCACGGTGTCGCGTGCGACGCGGTTGCCAACTTCTATCTGAGAGTGATGCCATGAATCGTGTTGGACAGTTTTTTGCTTCCCTTCAACAACGAGTTCTTGTTGCTGTCTTTGCCGCCAGTGTGGCCGGAGTTGCGGTTCTGTCACACGCTGCTGATGCGCCCAACACACTTTCCCCAGCCGAGGCGAGGCTGGGGTGGCAACTCCTGTTTGATGGCGACTCGCTCGAGGGCTTTCGCGGCTACCGCAAAGACGAACCGGGGAGCGGTTGGGCTGTGGAAGATGGCCTGCTCATTCGCAAGGCTGCCGGGGCAGGCGACCTGATCACCCGCGACGAGTTCGACAGCTTTGAGCTGCAGCTTGAATATCGCATCACGCCGGGCGGCAACAGCGGACTGATGTTTCATGTCACCGAAGACAGTGACAAGCCCTGGCACAGCGGCCCGGAGGTGCAGATCATCGACAACGTCGATGGCAAGGATGCGCAAAAAGCAGGCTGGCTCTACCAACTCTATCAGCCGGCGAAGCCCCGATGGGTGTCCGCCTTCGAGCAGCGCGCGGGGCTGGTCAGTGGCGACACCTACGACGCCACGCGACCGGCTGGCGAGTGGAATCATCTCTATCTGCGAGTCACGCCGCAGGCGGGCGAGGTGTGCCTCAACGGTGTGAAGTACTACAACTTCGTGGTCGGGTCGGATGACTGGAATCGACGGGTTGCCGAGAGCAAGTTTGCGAAGTTTGAGAGCTTCGCGAAGTCCGGTCGCGGGCACATCGTTCTGCAGGACCACGGCGATGAGGTGGCGTTCCGGTCGATCAAGGTGCGGCCGCTACCGGAAGGCGAAGCGACGCGGCCAGTCGATGCGAAAATGGCGGTCACCACGGAGCCTGCGTTTCCCGACATCGAGTGGGAGGGCTGGTCGCCAACTGGAGATGACGGTCGACCCTCGCGGCCGCTGCGGCCGCTGCTCGTGACGCATGCTGGCGATGGAAGCGGCAGGCGGTTCGTGCTCGATCAGTCGGGCATGGTCCACGTGATCCCCAAGGGAGAAGCCAAGAAGGCGTCACTCTTTCTCGATCTACGTCCGCAAACGGCACCCTGGGGGAAAGCCAACGAAGAGGGGCTGCTCGGCCTCGCGTTCCACCCGAACTTCAAGGAGAACGGCGAGTTCTTCCTGTGCTACTCCGTGAAGCCGGATGACGATCCGTCGGTGCGGCGTGAGCATGTGTCGCGGTTCCGCGTCAACAAAGAGGATCCCAACAAGGCCGACCCAGCCAGCGAAGAGGTGGTGATCACCTTTGAGCAGCCCTTTGAGAACCACAACGGTGGCTCGATCACCTTCGGTACCGATGGCTATCTCTACGTAGGCCTCGGCGACGGAGGCAGTGCCAACGATCCGCTGGGGAACGGACAGAATCTCGCCAACCTCAACGGGTCGGTGGTCCGGATCGATGTCGATCGCAAGGGGGAGGGGCTGGCCTACGCGATTCCGTCGGACAACCCGTTTGTTGATGTCGCAGGGGCCCGCCCCGAGATTTTCGCCTATGGGTTCCGCAACATCTGGCAGATCTCCTGCGATCCCAAAACGGGGCACATCTGGGTTGGGGACGTGGGGCAGGATCTCTGGGAGGAGATCAACATCGTGGAGAGGGGGGGCAACTACGGCTGGTCGATCCGCGAAGGAACGCAGCCGTTTAGCGGCGTGGTGTCGCACGCGGCCACGGTTGACCCCGTCTGGGTCTACGACCACCGTGAAGGCAAGTCGATTACCGGTGGCCACGTGTACCACGGCAAACAGATCCCGGCGCTCGCTGGGCGGTATGTCTTTGGCGACTACGTGTCGGGGCGAGTGTGGGGGCTGAAACTCGACCCTGAGACCGGCAAGGCTAAAGTACCGAGTGCAGGTAGAACAAGAGATTGCACGCTAGTTCGGTCTTTGGTGCTAATCGAAACCGTTATCTGATTTGGCGAAGTACCCGGATTAGCCAGCACCAATGAGTTTTTGTAGCTGGTC
>JBMTLP010000284.1:0-4919 GCA_049433245.1 Pirellulales bacterium | reverse complement strand
GGCGATCGGGTGGGGGGGGTGGGGGATCGCCTCGCTTTTGCCTGCTTCTCGCGGTTCCTTGGAGGTGACCGTCGCCTCGATGCAGCATGGGCTGGGCATTTTGGTTCGCCCGCCGAGCGGTGAGGTGCTCGTCTACGACGCCGGCCGGTTGGGAGCCCCTGCGGCGGCCCGCCGAGCAATGGAGGCAGTGCTCCGCGATGCGGGCGTTGGCACGATCGATATGCTCGCGATCTCGCATGCCGACAGCGATCACTTCAACGCCGTAACCGCGTTGATGGAGCGGTTCACGGTGAGAAGGCTGGTGCTGGCCGCTGGATTTCTCACAAGTCGCTCGCCTGAGGCGATGCGTGTGGTGGACGAGGCGAGACAGCGTCAGATTCCTGTTGTGGTGGCTGCTGCCGGCGATTCGCTTGCCTTTGCGGCGGGAGCCACGCTTGAGGTCCTGCATCCGCTGGCAGACGCGGAACCTGATGGCGACGACAATGCTGACAGCCTGGTTTGTCTGGTGGAGGCGTGTGGCAGAAGACTGTTATTGACCGGTGATCTTGAAGGCGACGCGGTTGACGAACTGCTCGCGCGCGGCGTGCCGCACTGCGATGCGATGGTGGCGCCACACCACGGAACTCGCTCGTCGCTGCCGCCACGTCTTGCGGCCGCAGTGCGGCCTCGAGTGGTGCTTGTGAGTGGCACGGGGGGCCAGAGTTGGGATGAGGTCCGCGAGGCCTATGAGCAGACCGGTCCTGAAGGCAGAAAGGCTGACGTCGTTTGCACCTGCCAGAGTGGTGCGATCCGCCTGCAGATGGACGCCGAAGGCATGTCGCTGGCGCGGGGCACCGCACTCGGTTGGAGCGAGCCGCAACGGCTCGGTCGTTAAGCAGTGGCGGCTTTCTTGGGTCGCCGGGGCTGCACTTACGATGCAGCCACCGCGTCGGATTCAGACACGTTCCCGCCGCCTCCCGTTTCCAGCCTGAGCCTCCAGCCAGCAGCCGCCAACAGGAGCAGGTTGAGGATCAAGAAGGAGAAGAACTCCGTCTGACCACCTTGCCCGAACCCGTAGGAGTGAAGGCCCGCACCGAGCAGGAAGTTGACCCCATACCAGGACATGCCGATCACGGCGGCCCCGAGCACGCTCCCTGCGGCGAGACCAAAGTCGCCGATCCAGCCGATGTAGCGACCGTGCAGGATGATGAGGTACGCGAGCAGCGAGACCAGCGCCCAGACCTCCTTGGGGTCCCAGCCCCAGAAGCGACCCCAGGAAACATCCGCCCACAGGCCTCCGAGGATCGTGCCAGCTGCCAGCAGCAGCACCGCCACCTGCATCGCCTTGTAGATGAAACCTGCGAGGGCCACTGTGGCCTCTGGGGCCTTGCGGCCCGTGCGCCCATCGCGGTAGCGACCCAGCAGGTAGTAGCCCAGCGACATGCAACCCAGGCCCCAGGCGAGCGCCCCTGCGGCATAACTCGAAACGATCGTGAGCACATGAATCGTGAGCCAGAAGTTGTCGCGGAGCACTGGCTGAAGAGGGCTGAACTGCTTGCCCGGGATCGGGAAGAACCAGGCGATGAACGTTCCGGCAAACGCCACCGCGGTCACGACGAGACCGAACGAACGGCGGGAGTACACCTCCGGCAACCGCTTGCCAAGCACGCCTTGCCGCCAGCTCGACGGGACCGTGAGCAGGGAGACCGCCGAGGTCAGCAGCACGCGAGGCAGAAACCATACGGTGGGGATCAACACGGCCATTCCCACGATCCACACGACAAGGTTGTTGAGGTTGGGAATCGAGGAGTCGATGTCGGTTTGAGGTAAAAGGTTGATGATCGTGCGATCACCCGCGGCGTACGGTGCCAGGGTCAGAATCCAGACCACCCCTGCAGCGACGGCGAGGCGCGGCAGCAGCAGCAGCCACTGTGCGAAGGCGGGGCCACCCTGCTCTGCTGGCAGCAGCGAGCCTGCTGGCGGCGGCAATGCCGTGGCCTTCCAGGCAGCCGCCACACCTGCGGCGCAGATCGGCGCGAGGAGAAACCAGAGGCCGAGCAGCGATAGGAAGAACGGCACGTAGATCACCGTTTCATACATGTTGGTGACCGGTGCCCAGCCGGTGATCGCGATCCGCTGGGCGAACGCCCACGCCGTCCACACGAGCTCACCGATCAGCAGTGTCACCCCTCCCCAAAACATGGCTCCACGCACGCGGCCAAAAGCGAGCGCAAAGCCCGCCATCGCGGCGAGGCTGAGCACCCACGAGTTGCGAAACGGGTCGGTCGTGTTGTATGCCACCTCGCGGTCGGTGCTGCCCGCTGGCGGATAGGCCGTCCAGGTGAGCAGGTCGGCGTCGAGTCGTTCCACCTGGAGGCTCGCTCGGGCAGGTTCCACAGCCTCGCCGATCCGCCGCAGCGCCCCACTCAGCCGCTCGCCAGAACCAGCAAGGGCCTCGGACGTGCTGGCCGATGCCGAATCTGAGACGGCTTTTACCATGTCGCCAAACGCCTCGCGGGCGGCGGCCAGGTCCTTCTCGCTGTAGCCCGGCAGCAACTCTGCCGGAGCATCCAAGAGTACAGACAGAGAAAGCCATGGAGGCATGTCTTCTTCGGCGTCACGCTCGGTTTCCAGAGCGCCCGCGTGGAGTGCAGGCACCACCGCCGGAGAACCGCCGTTGTCAAACAAGGCTTCCCCCAGCACGAGCGTCCGTTCGGTGAATTGGCGGGCCTGACGGATCAGGCTCGCAGAGTAGCCGCCCGATTCCAGAGTTTCTTGCACGGCGACGACGCCCCGGTAGGCGTCAAGCATGCCGGGCAACACGTCAGCGGTCGCGAAGCGGGTGCTCTCCCCCATACCCTCAAGGACCGCCAGCAGGCCCGCATCCACGGAGTCGCAGGCTGCGGTTGCCGCCGCCTTCTCGCTCTCGTTGGCCGGATCCGTTTCCGCGGCAGCGGCTGCGTCGGCTTCACCGATCGCCGTCCGCAGCGGCCGCCAAGACTTCACGAGGGCTTCGAAGAGTCCGGCGAAGCGTGTGCGGCCGATGGCGTCGGCATCGTTGCGAAAGGTGAGTTGGCGGTAGGTGACATACGCCCGCCATAGTTGGTCCACCTTGGCATCGACCCCCTCAAGGCGAAACTCCTCGCCGGCAGCAGCCGCCTGCCGACGTTGTTCGTCGAGCTGCACGAGCCGTTCACGCAGCGCCGCAGACTCCGCAACGTCGGAGGGGCTGACATGCTTCAGCCGTCGCTGGCCCTCTGGTCCCTCGGAAAAAACTGGCAGGTCGAGTAGGCCACGCAACTCTTCGTGTTCTGCAATCAGCAGCGGCACGTCTTCCCACGCCTCCGGGCGGACGAGCCACTCCAGGAGGAGTTCGTCGGCATTCCAGCGGCGTGGTTCCTCACTCCCAGGAGAGGCGAGCGACGGACGCTGCGCATTTGTGATGGTTTCCACCCTGCGGCGGGCGAAGCTGTCGAGCGGCATGATCCGGCCGTCGTCGAGGACCGGGATCGCGCGCCATGCTGCGAGAGGATCACCGACCGCGATGTCGGCCGCGAAGGCCGCGGAGCCGTCAGCCATCGCGACCATGGCGACGAGAGCGAGGAGCGGGACGCTCAGGAAGCGTGGTGCAAGGCGTGGGAGCATCATGTGGATAGGCTTCCTGGCTGCGCGAGTCGCTCGCGGTTAGGCGGTGACAAGCTCTTTGACTGTTCGACGGGATATGGGGGCGCGGGCTTGGTTGGCGGTTTGCTTGGGGCCGAAGAAATAGGCCTTCATGTAGAACATTGTAAAGATGCCCGCCACAATCAGCAGGCTGCCGAAATACTTCACACCCCGGCCCGGGTCGTAGTTCACCGTGAGAACCGACGCTTCGAGTCGTTCTGGTGGCTCACCGCCGTTCGCTTCGGTGGCCTTGGCAGCAAAGCGTTCGAAGAGCGGGTCGCCGGGTAGCCAGGGGCCCATGAAACTCTCTTGGAAGAGTCGATAGGAGTGGCCTGTCGTCGGGTCAGAGAAGTCGATCGGCGCGTTCATGGTGATCGTGACGGGTTGCGTGATCAGTGGTTTCCCGTCGTTGCCAACAAACTCCACTATGCTGGAGAAATGGCTGGCTTGGCTCGTGCCCGGATCGAGTCGCCGTTCGAAGTTGTTCAGGGCGATATCGAAGCCAATGTCGACGGCGTCTGGCTCGAGTGTGACCGCCACAGTGCGGCCGCGACCCTTGAGCGTCTTGCGTTCGGTGGAGTTGGGCGGTTCGGGGGCAGGCTCGATCGGCATGCCGGCAATCCAGAACTCTTCGGAAGAACCATCGACCGTCAAACGAACCTTGGCGGCACGTCGCTTCGCGGAGGGAGGCTTCGCTTTGTCGAACGGCAGCGGCAGTGTGACCACCTCGAGATCATCGGCCGGCAGGAACCGCTCAACTTGCATGCTGAGCGTACCCATCGGCATCGAAAACGCCTCGACAGGTTTTCCATCGGGTGAGAGCGGGCCGGCGGTCAGTTTGGGAGGCTGCCAGCAGCGGTAGTAGAGTTTGCGATCGCTCCCTTGGATGACGTCGATGCGGCTCTTCGCCTTGCCCTGCATGCGGGCGGCTGCATCGGCCACTTCCGGCTCGATCCAGAGAGCTCCGTACACACCAGCTTGTTTGGCTTGAACGGCCACCTCCGGCATGTCTGCCACGATCACCATTTCCTCCCCGCGTTCGTCGCCTCCGCGGTAGACGCGGCCTCGTACGGCAGACAGGCGAGGTTCGAAGTCGTTGAGTTCAAAACTGACATCGGTGCCCTCAATCGATTGCCGCCCCTGGCCAAGGGCGTCGTCAACGAGCACGCGAGACACGACGCCATCGACCACCAGCACCAGCTGGCCCTGAGAGCCGAAGCCCAACTCCGCATCTGGTCCACCGATGAGAAACGCATCGGTCTCCGCCTGCGAAGACG
>JBMTLP010000283.1:0-4876 GCA_049433245.1 Pirellulales bacterium | reverse complement strand
ACGGCCCAGGGCGCGTAGCACCCGGCCGAGACCATGTACGTTTGGCACCTCCCCAAATTCGCCGTATAAACCGGGTCCTACCATCACCGCGACCGGTGATCACCGAGCACCCCGCGGCCCCAAACGCACCGAGGAGTTTTGCATGCCCCCCGCCGCTGACTGCGACATCGGCCTCGTTGGCCTGGCCGTGATGGGAGAAAACCTCGCCCTCAACATCGCCAGCCGCGGCTTCAAAATCGCCGTCTACAACCGCACGACGAGCGTCACCGACGCCTTCACGTCATCTCGCGGCAACCAGCCGAACGTCGTTGGTTGCCATTCGCTCGAAGACTTGGTGGCCGCCCTAAAGGCACCGCGGAAGGTGATGCTGATGGTCAAGGCAGGACCAGCCGTCGACGCCATCATCGACCAACTCAAAGGCATGCTCTCACCCGGCGACGTGATCATCGACGGCGGCAACACGCTCTACAGCGACACCGAGCGGCGGACCGCGGATGTCGAGGCCGCTGGGCTGCAGTTCATCGGCACCGGTGTCTCCGGCGGTGAAGAAGGAGCCCTCAAAGGCCCGAGCATGATGCCGGGAGGCTCAAAGCCGGCTTGGCCTCTCGTGCAGCCAATCTTCCAAGCGATCGCTGCGAAGGTCGGTCCCAAGGGCGACATCCCCTGCTGCGACTGGGTGGGCCCCCGCGGTGCCGGCCACTACGTGAAGATGGTCCACAACGGCATCGAGTACGGCGACATGCAGTTGATCTGCGAAGCCTACTCGCTGCTCAAGCACGGGGCGGGGTTGTCCAACAACCAACTCGCGCACGTGTTTGATGAGTGGAACCAAGGCGAGCTCGACAGCTACCTGATCGAGATCACGAGGGACATCTTTACCGCACTCGATCCCGAAGGTGACGGGCATCTCGTTGATGCGATCCTCGACGCCGCAGGCGCCAAGGGCACCGGTAAGTGGATGAGCCAACTGGCCCTCGATCTCGGTGTCCCCAGCACGCTGGTGACCGAGGCGGTGTATGCACGCTGCCTGTCGGCCCTCAAGGAGCAGCGGGTGCGGGCGAGCAAGGTCCTCGCCGGCCCAGAACTTCCCGCTCACGCCGATCCCAAGGCCTTCGTGCAGCAGGTTCGCGAGGCGCTCTACGCCTCCAAGATCGCCAGCTACGCCCAGGGCTTCGTGCAACTGGCAGCCGCAGCCGCCGAGCACGACTGGCCGCTCGACTACGGCTCGATCGCCATGCTGTGGCGGGGCGGATGCATCATTCGCGCCCAGTTCCTGGAGCGGATCGCGGAGGCCTATCGCGAGCAGCCGAACTTGGAAAACCTCATGCTCGCGCCGTACTTCACCGATGCCCTCCGCAAGGCCCAGACCTCGTGGCGGCACGTGGTGGCCACAGCAGCCACGATCGGCATCCCGGTGCCCGCCTTCATGACGGCGCTGGCCTACTACGACGGTTACCGCCATGCCCGCCTGCCCGCAAACCTGCTGCAGGCTCAGCGTGACTACTTTGGTGCCCACACCTACAAGCGAGTCGACAAGGACGGCACCTTCCACAGTGAGTGGCTCGAACTCAGGCGGCCCATCTCGGAGGTCAAGGAATGAGCGACGCATCAGCAGTCTTTCTCGATGGGCTGTTCGGCCTCAGTGGCAAAACCGCCGTGGTGATCGGTGGCACCGGCGTCCTCGGGGGTGCCATCGCTGAAGGTCTCGCCAAGGCGGGGGCCTTCGTCGTGGTCGCGGGGAGAGGTGCCGAGCGGGGAGAGGCCCGCGTGGCAGCGATCCAAGCCGCAGGGGGCCAAGCCACCTTCGTGAGCGTTGACGTCACCAGTCGCGAGAGCATCGAGGCCCTGCTGGCCAGCACGCTCCACGCCACCGGTCAGGCCGACATCCTCGTAAACTGCGCGGGTGTGAACGCCGCAGTCCCCTACCTCGAGATCGCTGACGAAGACTTTGAGAAGGTGCTCACCACAAACCTCACGAGCACACATCTGGGTTGCCAGATCTTTGGGGGTCACATGGCTGCTCACGGCGGCGGAGCGATTCTCAACATCGGCAGCGTGTCGGCCGACAAGCCGCTCTCGAAGGTGTTTGCCTACTCGGCCTCAAAGGCAGCGGTCGTGAACTACACCAAGAACGTCGCCCGCGAACTCGCCCCCAAAAACGTGCGCGTCAATGTGCTCTGCCCCGGCTTCTTCCCGGCCGAACAAAACCGCAAAGTGCTTTCCCCCGACCGCGTCGCCACGATCATGAGCCAAACCCCCATGAATCGCTTCGGCGAACCGTCGGAACTCGTCGGAGCCGCGATCCTGATGGTCTCGTCGGTGGGAGGCAGTTTCATGACCGGCTCCGAGGTGTATGTCGACGGCGGGTTCACGGGAATGAGACTCTAGATTTCGCGGTGGCAGGGCCATCCCCTGGCCATGAGCCACCACCAAGGCAAAGACATGCCCCACACGATCGTGATCTTCGGTGCCTCTGGCGACCTCACCAGCCGCAAACTCGTGCCCGCGATTTACAACCTGATGCGGTGCGGGAAACTGCCGCCAGAGACCCGCGTGGTGGGCATGTCGCGAACGCCGATGAGCGATGAGGCGTGGCGAACGCTGCTGGAAGAATCGACGAAGCGATTCGTTTCTGAGGCCCGCTTCGATCCACAGACCTGGGAAGCCTTTGCCGCGGGCATCTTCTATCACCAGGGCGACATCGGGGTCGACGAAGACTTCGCTCGCCTCAAGGAGCGGCTGGCTGCCATCGAGGTGGGCGAGCCCGCCAGCCGCGTCTACTACCTCGCCACGGCCCCCAGTTTCTACGAGCCTGCAGTTGAGGCTCTCGGCCGACACGGGATGGCAGAGGAATCTGCCGCTCCTCGCCGGATCGTGGTCGAGAAACCCTTCGGCACCAACCTGGAAACAGCCAAGAAACTCAACGCCTGCCTGCATGGTGTGTTTCGCGAGAGCCAGGTGTTTCGCATCGACCACTACCTCGGCAAAGAGTCGGTGCAGAACCTGCTCGCTCTGCGATTCGCCAACACGATCTTCGAGCCAGTCTGGGACCGTCGCTACATCGACCATGTGCAGATCACGGTGGCCGAAGAGGTCGCCGTAGGCCGCCGCGGTGATTACTACGATTCCGCCGGTGTGCTCCGCGACATGTTTCAGAACCATCTGCTGCAGTTGCTGATGGTCACGGCGATGGAGGCTCCGGCCAAGTTCCGGGCCGACACCGTTCGCAACGAGAAGGTGAAGGTTCTTGACGCGATCCGCGTGCTTGAGCCAAAGGAGGTGCTCGACGCGAGCGTCCGCGGGCAGTATGTCGGCTACCGCCATGAGCCTGGTGTGGCCGACCACAGCCAAACCGCAACCTTCGGCGGTATTCGCCTCGAGATCAACAACTGGCGGTGGCAGGGTGTGCCCTTCTACCTGCGGAGCGGGAAACGGATGAGCTGCCGCACGACTCAGATCGTGATCAGCTTCCGACAGCCGCCGCTGCAGCTGTTTGGTGGTGGGATCCCAGGGCACACCGAAGGCAATCGGCTGGTGATCCAGATCCAGCCAGCCGAAGGCATCCAGTTGCACTTCCACACCAAGGTGCCGGGGGCGGGCATGCGACTGCGGATGACCGACCTCGACTTCAGTTACTCCGAGGAGTTTCGCGACCGCCTGCCAGAGGCCTACGAACCTCTCCTGCTCGATGTGATGCAGGGCGACGCGAGCCTGTTTGCCAGGTCAGACGAAGTTGAGAAGTCGTGGCAGATCATCGATCCGTTCATCGCGGCCTGGCGTGATCCAGCAGCGCCTCGAATTGACCTCTACGAACCGGGCGAGTGGGGCCCCGCCTCGAGTTACCGCTGGATGGAGGAGCAGGGCCGCAGCTGGTTCGACATCTGCCCCATTCTCTCGTGATGCCCACGCTTATCCCAACGCTTTCGATTGGCTCTCTCACGCTCGACGCTCCCATCGTGCAGGCGGCCCTCTCGGGCTACAGCGACCGTGCGATGCGAGTGCTCGCGAGGCGTCACGGGGCCGCATACACGCTCGGGGAAGTACTGCTCGACAAGTTCGTGGTTGAGGCCGCAGCGAGTCGACGCAACCGCAACCGTATTTCCGTCGATGCGGAAGAGCATCCCGTGGGCGGACAGCTGATGGGGGCTGATCCTGAGCAGTTCCCACCGGCCGCGCTCAAGCTCGTCGAAGCCGGCTTCGATGTGATCGACATCAACTTTGGCTGCCCGGTCAAGAAGGTCCTGGGCAAGTGCCGCGGTGGGTTTCTCCTGGGTGTGCCGGAGACCGCCCTCGAAATCGTAGCGCGGGTTCGCGAGGCCGTTCCGCCCGGCATCCCCGTGACGCTGAAGATGCGTCGTGGCATCGATGAATCTGCCGAGAGCGCCGACAAGTTCTGGCAGATCTTTGACGGGGCCTTCGCCGCGGGTGTCGCGGCCATCACCGTTCACGGCCGCAGCGTCCGCCAGCGGTACGTGGGCCAGAGTTCTTGGGCGTTTCTCCGCGAAGTGAAGCAAGCCGCCGGCAGCAAGACGGTACTCGGCTCAGGCGACCTCTTCTCGGCATCCGCCTGTGTGGCGATGCTGCAGGAGACCGGTGTGGATGGCGTTAGCATCGCCCGCGGCGCCATCGGCAACCCCTGGATCTTCGAGGGAGTTCGTCGACTCCTCGCCGGCGACCCCTTGCCCGAGCCGCCGCGTCTGCATGAGCAAGCCGCGGTGCTCCGCGAGCACTACGCCCTGGCCGAAGAACTCCATGGTGAAGAACTCGCCTGCCGCGTGATGCGAAAGTTCGCGATCAAGTATGCCCGGCTGCACCCCGAGCATCTCACCGTTCGCGACGCCTTCGTGCGGGTGAAGCAGCGGGTCGACTGGATGGC
>JBMTLP010000282.1:0-4940 GCA_049433245.1 Pirellulales bacterium | reverse complement strand
CACGAAGGCGAACCTTAAAACAGCCAAGGTTTTCAAGGTTCGCAACCACCGCATCCAGCGGCGGATGACGATATCCACGGGCTGCTAGCACCGTCGATCGACGGCAGCGGACGGGGCACGAACGCGGTGGAGTGTTGCCGTGGCGGCGCGGTACGACTACGTGAGGTGGCTGTGCTGTATGCTGGACGGCTTCTTGGGGAGAGGAGTGAAGCGATGCGCGTGACGAGAAGATTGCCGGGCGTTGGTTGGGCCTGTGTGCTGGCCGCTGTTGCATGGGCGGCGGCCGCTGTTGGTGCTGCGGCTGAGCGGCCCAACGTCGTGCTCATCCTGGCGGATGACTTGGGGTATGGAGATGTTGGCTTCAATGGCTGCCAGGACATCCCGACACCACATCTTGATGCACTCGCGGCAGGTGGGGTTCGATTTGCCAATGGCTACTCGTCGCATCCGTTCTGCAGTCCGATGCGAGCGGCCCTGATGGCTGGTCGCTATCAACACCGCTTCGGCTATGTCAACAACGTGGCCTTTGATCCCCACAATCAGCTCATGGGCCTGCCTGCGAGTGAGGTCACGGTGGCTAGCCGTCTTCAGAAAGCGGGTTATCACACTGGGATGGTCGGGAAGTGGCACCTTGGTGCAGCTTCACCATTTCATCCACTCAATCGCGGCTTCGAGTTTTTTTACGGCTTTCTCGGCGGAGGTCATGACTACTTCGAGGTCGATACGACAGCCCAACTCAGCGAAAACTACAAGGCGGCGCTCGACGACAACGGATCGCCAGCCGACCTCGACGGCTATCTCACTGAGGTGCTCACCGATCAGGCGATCGCGTTTCTTGAACAGCAGGACGAGGCCCCGTTCTTTTTATTCGTGGCCTACAACGCACCACATGGTCCGCTGCAGGCGCCTGAGGAGGTGATCGCACGGTTCTCCTCGATTGAGAATCCTCAGCGGCGGACCTATGCCGCCATGGTGTCGGTGATGGATGAGCAGATTGGTCGACTCATGGCCACGCTCGAGAGACAGGGGCATCGGGAAAAGACGCTCGTCTGTTTCTTGAGCGATAACGGTGGACCAGAAAAAGCGAATGCGTCGGACAACGGTCCGCTGCGCGGACAGAAAGGCGATGTGTTTGAAGGGGGAATCCACGTTCCGTTTCTGATGAACATGCCTGGTACGCTGCCGGCGATGGTCTTTGAGGAGCCGGTGATTTCTTTCGATCTCTCGCAGACGGCTTTGGAGCTCGCGGGGGCAGAAAGCGTGGGGGGCGGCGATGCGGTCAACCTCATGCCCTATCTACTCGGTGAACGTGATGGTCCGCCGCATGATGCTCTGTTCTGGCGGATGGCCAACCATCGCCGCACTGCCGTGCGGCAGGGAACATTCAAGCTTGATGTCATCGATGGTCAGGCGATGCTGTTTGACCTCGATGCCGACCTCGGCGAGACCAGCGATCTGGCGGACACGCACGGCACAACAGTTGCCGAGATGACAGGTCTGTTTGAACGCTGGAACGAACGTAACAAGCCCGCCATCTTTCCCGGGTACAGCGACTATCACCTTCAGCTCAAAGCCTTCCATCAAGAAGTGCTCGATGCAGCGCAGGCGGAAGACAGCGAGCCGTGAGTCTTCGCGGGAGTTTGGCATGGCTCCCGCGGATTTTCGTGGCACTGGCAAGGACACATGACGAACCCACTAAGCCCGCCTTCAGGAGCTTGATGATTGCTGGGAGGTGGCTGACTTTGCCCTGTCTGTTGAAGAACACCGCGTTGAGATCGGGCTCAAGTCTGTTGGAGCCCGAGTTCGATGCCCTGAATGCGGACAGGCGCGCGGAAGACCCGCTGCGAAGAGCGGACCAGACCGTCGTGCGTGAATCCGCACGTCGCCGCCAGAAAGCTATGATTTAAGTTCACGGGCGTTCGGCGACGTGGGTGCCTCGCTTGGTTGTGCTCGACTGCGGTCAGTGTGAACTGCCTGTAAGCATCGGTCGATGCTCCACAGCCCAAGCAGGCTGGCAGCAACTCCTAATGTCGCACCTAATGCTCCACAGAAATAGAGCATCGTATCGCTTGCCCCCATCGGTGTCATCCAACCACCCGCCAAAAGTCCAAGTACACCACTGCCCGAAATCGCGGCGCCAATTGGATACTGCATTCGGTGGTCGTGAATCACAAATCCGGGGTGGTTGTCGGGCACAATTTGTTTCAGTCGCTGATACAGAGCTGAGTAATCGGTACCTCCCCTTGGTACAACGCACTTTCCGGTGCGGGTAACGATTGTGAGGCACATCCCGAGGTTAGCTTCTCGGGCATCATGTACACGCATGATCGCGTTTGTATCGCAGGAAAACCCACCCGCGGCGGACGTTAGCAGACCAAAGGGAACGTGGCAGTTGATAAAGTGAATGCGAGCGTCCGCTTCGTCCAGAATGACGCGAGCGGTGTCCTGACGTAGCAAAAACTGGACTTCGAGAGTTCCCCGGTTGTGGGTGACTGGCTCAAGAGCAGGAGGCGGTTTTGTCGAGATGACTGTCGATTGACTCCAAGACCTCCACAGAGCTGCACCGCCGAGAATTGCCCCAAATCCGAGGGCGAGAACATTGACAACAGGCGGCACAGGGACTCCTCCCTTGCCTGTGAGCCCCCCATCCATCGCCGCTTTCGCGCAAAACACCAAGAGCAATACGCCAATAATAAATAAGACGAACCGCTGTGCTCGGCCAAGCCTGTAGTTCACGTAGTTTCCATGCTTTCAGGCATTTTGCTTTAACGCGTCGCGCCCGAAAAAGTACAACGTCCAGCATCGCCGGGCCGGCGGTGGCGACCGTCCACTTGAAACCGACCCGGCCGTCGGCTCCGGTGGATGTGATTGTTCGGCAAGTCTCATGGTTCGACAACGAGTACGCGGAAATCCGTCTTGCATTGGCCGGCGCACGTGCTGTCTACCAGGTGCATCTCAAACAGGCCAGGCTTCGCGTCTCGTGATGCGGCAACGGTCACTTTGAATGGGGCGATATCGCGTTCCGTTAGCAATGCAAACTCTGGTTCGCTGGCGAACGTTACGCCCTCTTTGAAGCTCGGAACCGAAATGGTAAGGCCTCCCTCGCGATACGATTTCACGTCATGTCCGCCACCGACAGGCTTTCCATCACGCATCTCCGTCAGGCCAAATCCACCGCCTCGAGTTACTCCGACGGTGCACCATGTTGAGAGCATCAGTTCCTTCGTCTCACCGGGTTTCACCGCTACGAGGGGAACAATGAGCAGTTTCTTCCCATCGGAGTCCGTTTCATTCGGGTTCGGAGTGGCAACCTCTTGTGCGGGCGAGATTGCGAACACTGAGATGACTACGAGGGAGAGTAACGAAGCAATTGTCAAGTGCTGACGCATTGTTGGTGTCCCTTTGTATCAATAAAGGAAAGGTGCATCGATGGTCGAAGGTGTAGTTGTCTGGTTCCTGGTAGTCCCGCTCGGCATCGCGATAACTCTCTACACGGTAATGGGCGCGGCGATTGCAAGTCAAAGATCGTGAAGGGTACAGGTGAGTCGCCGGCGGGGTGGCGGTGGCGGTTTTCTGGCGAATCCGGGTTCTCTGTGGGTTGCTCTCACGTTGCCGAGGATGTCCGTGCTTTCTCGCCGGACGTTCGCTTCAGGCCGACCAATCCGCGCGGTGGATCGGTGCGCGGCCTTCCGTTGTCTTTGAGGAAACCGCGGTTCGCCATCGTGGCTTCGCCCCGTTGCCCACGCCACTCGATTGGCACGGGCACCCCTCTCCGGCCCACAGAGTTCCCGGAAGGACCTGGTGTTGGGAGTGCCATTGGCCGGGCGAGCCTTCACACCGCCGGGAAGCGAGAAAACCTAATTTCAAAAAAATCCTGGAAAAAATCCCACAGCTGTTCGTAATGAGTTCTTAGAGCACCTCTCTGCTCGGACAACGACACCCACGATCGACAGCCCCTGAGACCGCGTTGATCTCAGCAGGCAGGCTGCACGACACACCACATGACCGTTTTCTCGCACGACAGTGCTCCCCGCTGATGCAGCCCCCGACAACCATGCTCTCTTCTCAGACCGGCCGATCACTCCCGCTCCCTTGTGGCAGTGCTCACCAGCCGAACTTCGCGGCGTATCAGCGATGGCTCAAGCGGCTGATCGACATCGTGGGAGCGACGGTCTTCCTCGTCGTGCTCTCGCCGGTGTGGCTCGCCACGGCTGTCGCTGTCGCGGTGGTGAGCGGGCGGCCCATCCTGTTTCGTGACCAACGGGCAGGCCTCGATGGCAGGCCATTCACCCTGTGGAAGTTTCGCTCGATGCGGGTCGCGACCGGACCTGACGGAGCCTCGCTCCCCGATGGTGAGCGGCTGACTGCCTTTGGCCGTTTTCTGCGGCAGACGAGCCTCGACGAACTACCGCAGCTGTTGTGTGTGCTCACCGGCTCGATGAGCCTGGTCGGGCCGCGTCCGCTCCCCATGCGGTATGTCCCGCGATATTCCCCACGCCAGGCCACACGACTGCTCGTGCGTCCTGGCCTCACCGGCTGGGCCCAGATCCACGGCCGCAACGCGGTGGAGTGGAATCGCCGGCTCGCTCTCGACGCAGACTACGTCGAAAGGCTCAGGCACCCTGGCGGGCTCCTGCTCGACCTCCGCATCCTCTGGAAAACGGCGGCCCTTGTTTTCGTTCAGGCCATCACCGGTCGAGGCATCGCTGCCCCCGGCGCGGCGACCATGCGAGAGTTTTCCGGCGAGCCTGACCGACGGCGAGCGGAGCGGGCCCTCAGCCATCCGTGACCGCTGGCTCAGGCGGGCTCAACACCAGACGAAACCCAGAGCTCGCCCCAAGGGTCGCCAGGGCTCGCTTTCGCCTGGTGCTGGGATACCGAGCCGAAGTTCACGGAGGGAGTGAGCGCGCACAAGACGTTCGCAACCATTCTCGCGCGGC
>JBMTLP010000281.1:0-4941 GCA_049433245.1 Pirellulales bacterium | reverse complement strand
GCGTGGTCTATTTCTGGCACATGATGGGCAACAAGTTCCTCACGCTGCTCTCCAGCGAACCAGAGGTGTCGCGGGTCCCGATCATGGTCGACAGTTCCAACTTCGCCGTGCTCGAGGCGGGCCTTAAATGCCTGCAGGGCAAGGGCGTGGTCAACTCGATCAGCCTGAAAGAAGGGGAAGAGGAGTTCCTGCGGCAGGCGGGCGTGGCTCGTCGCTACGGAGCTGCGGTGGTGGTCATGGCGTTCGACGAGACTGGCCAGGCTACCGAAACGGACCAGAAGGTCGCGATCTGCAAACGGGCCTACCGGCTGCTCACCGAAAAGGCTGGCTTCCCTCCCGACGACATCATCTTTGACCCAAACATTCTCACGGTCGCAACCGGCATGGAGGAACATGCCAACTACGCCGTGAACTTCATTGAAGCCGTTCGGCAGATCAAAGAAGCGATGCCTCGGGCCAGGGTGTCTGGCGGGGTGAGCAATATCTCTTTCTCCTTCCGCGGCAACGATGCCGTCCGCGAAGCGATGCACGCAGCCTTCCTCTACCACGCGATCCGCGCTGGTATGGACATGGGTATCGTGAACGCTGGCCAACTTGCGGTGTATGAGGAAATCGATCGCGAACTCCGCGACCGGATCGAAGATGTGCTGTTCAACCGTCGCGAAGACGCCACCGAACGGCTGATTGAACTGGCGGAAAAGGTCAAGGGAACCGACGCCGGCGATCGCTCCAAAGCCGATGCGTGGCGGAGCGGGTCGGTGGAAGATCGGCTCTGCCACTCTTTGGTGAAGGGCATTGTCGACTACATCGACGTCGATGTTGAGGAGGCCCGCCAAGCCTATTCTGCAAGCCTCGAGATCATCGAAGGCCCCCTGATGCGCGGCATGCAGGTTGTGGGTGATTTGTTTGGTGAAGGGAAGATGTTTCTCCCTCAGGTCGTGAAGAGTGCTCGCGTGATGAAGCGAGCGGTGGCCTACTTGCTCCCGTTCATGGAAGAAGAACGGAAGGCGGCAGGCAGCGAACAAACCTCGCGCGGTCGTGTCCTCATGGCAACCGTGAAGGGCGACGTGCACGACATTGGCAAGAACATCGTCGGCGTTGTCCTAGGCTGCAATGGCTACGAAGTACTCGACATGGGCGTCATGATCCCCACCGCTGACATCGTGGCGAAGGCCAAGCAGGAAAACGTGGACGTGGTAGGCCTCAGCGGCCTGATCACGCCGAGCCTTGAGGAGATGGTGCACGTCGCGGAAGAGTTTGAACGCGAGAAACTCGAGATTCCAATCCTGATCGGAGGCGCGACCACCTCAGCTCGCCATACTGCCGTGAAGATCGCGCCGAAGTACTCCGGCGACATCGTGCACGTGCTCGACGCTTCACGAGCGGCGGGCGTCGTCGAGAAGTTGATCAATCCCGATTCCCGCGAGGCGTTCCGCCAGCAGAACCGTGAGGAACAGGCGAAAGCTGTGGAGGCATTCTCGCGCCGTCAACAGACCAACCTTGTGCCGTATGCGGTGGCCTGTGAGAAGAAATGGACCGTCGACTGGAGCACAACGCCTATCGACACACCTGAGTTTCTTGGCGTGCGACCGTTGGGCGAGGTGCCGCTTGAGTCGCTCGTGCCCTACATCGACTGGTCGCCGTTCTTCATGGCTTGGGAGTTGAAGGGAAAGTATCCGGCCATTCTTCAGGATGCCGTCGTTGGTGAAGAGGCACGCAGGCTCTTCGACGACGCGCGACGCATGCTCGACGAGATCGTCGCCGAGAAGTCGCTGACAGCTCGCGGCGTGTACGGCTTCTTCCCCGCCAACTCACAGGGGGATGACATCCTGCTCTTCGCCGATGATTCCCGCGATCGGGAGATCGGCCGGGTCCACACCTTGCGACAGCAGTGGGAGCGGCGGGGGCAGGAAACGTTCTCTGCGTTGGCGGATTACGTTGCGCCTCTCGAGAGCGGCCGGAACGACTACATCGGCGGGTTTGCCGTGACCACCGGCCACGGGTGCGACGCTCTCTGCAAGAAGTACGACCTCGTCCATGACGACTACTCATCGATCCTCGCCAAGGCCTTGGCCGACCGGCTGGCGGAGGCCTTCGCGGAGTTTCTCCACGAACGGGTGCGGCGAGAGTGGGTGTATGGCCGCAGCGAGCATCTCTCCCCGGAGGATCTCGTCGAGGAAAAGTATCGCGGCATCCGTCCGGCTCCTGGCTATCCTGCCTGCCCCGACCACACAGAAAAACGGAGTCTTTTTTCCTGGCTTGAGGTCGAGAAGCACACCGGCATGACGCTCACCGAGAGCTGTGCGATGTCGCCTGCGGCGAGCGTCAGCGGTCTGTACTTCGCACATCCGGACAGCCGTTACTTTGCGGTCGATCGCATTACACGCGATCAGGTGGAGGCCTACGCCGCACGCAAGGGGATGTCGCTGGCCGAAGTCGAACGTTGGCTAGCACCGAACCTCGGGTATGAGCCAGGTAAGAGCTGATTGCTCCGACGTCACTGCCGCCGGAACGAGAGAGGTTGCCCGGGGCCTCAAGCGGACCGATGAAGCAATCGCAGGCGTGGATTCCAGCGCGCAGCGAACACACGCCGTTGGCGAGCGGCACGGGCTTGGGGTGCGCCGGTTGAGAGGATCGGTGGGGTCGTGCCGGCGCCATCAAGATCGCGGCGGGTGAGAGGCCGATACACTTTGGTGGAGTGTCACCGCCATGCCCCCCAAACCACCCAAGGCCAGTGAGCCCGTGCCGCCCCCTCCGCGACCCCCTCGCGGCCCACGTAAGATCGTTCTCGACGATGCCGTTCCGCTGGCCACGTCTGCCGCCCTGCCGCTCCTGATCGACGGCTTCTTCGAACATGTTCGGCACGAGCGAGCGCTCTCACTCAACACGCTAGCCGCCTATCGACGCGACCTAGTGGACTTCACGCAGTGGCTCGACGGCCGGGACTGCACCAAGCTCAAGCCGAGCGACCTGGGCGACTACCTCGCCTGGCTGCATCAGCGCGGCCTCTCACGGACGAGCGTCAACCGCCACGCCGCAAGCCTGCGAACGTTCTACCGATACCTCCAGCTTGAAGGGTGGCTCACCGAGAGCCCGGCAGATCTCGTGGGAGGTGGCCGGCCCGATTTTCGTGTTCCGGGAAGCCTGAGTGTTTCTCAGGTAGACAGGCTTCTCGATGCGCCCGACCCGAGCACAAGCGTGGGGCTCAGGGACCGGGCGCTGCTTGAGGTGCTCTATGCCACCGGCTGCCGCGCGAGCGAGGTCTCTGGCTTGAAACTCGCCGACACGCACCTCGCCGAGGGGTTTTGCAGCTGCCTCGGCAAAGGTGGAAAGGAGAGGATGGTCCCGCTCGGCCGTCGAGCAATTCAGGCCATTGCTGCTTGGTGTCGCACCGTTCGCCCTGCGTTCGCCGCTCGAGCAGGCGGTGTAGTTGGCTGGCTGCTGCTGTCGTCGAGGGGCAATCAACTCTCGCGAATCCGGATCTGGGAAATCGTACGGGCATCAGCCGCGGCCGCAGGGCTCCCTGACGACATTCATCCGCACGTACTTCGACACAGCTTTGCTACCCACCTCGTCAGTGGAGGCACAGACCTGCGGCACGTTCAAGAAATGTTGGGCCACGCGAGCATCGCCACCACACAGCGATACACGCACGTCGATTCTGATCGACTCCGCAGCATCCACGCCCGGTTTCACCCACGCCGCTAGCAGGCTGTGTAAAAAGCCTGACGCAGCAGGATGCGGCGATTGGAGACACCCAAAAACCTCGGTTTTTAGGGTGTCTCCCAAGTGGAAAAAGGCCATGGATCGCTTTTTCCACGAGCAGCTGGAACGCTGCCGGCTCCGCTTAGAGCCCCACCTTTCGGCCACCGCTCAGGAGTCGCTCTTCTGTGGAGCGAACTTGATCTTCTTCACGAGTTCGATGATCTGCCCATCCTGCACGGTGCCAGACACGGCGGTGATCGCATTAACCACGTACTCATAAGGAAGATTGAAGTCGCAGTCGAGTTCCACCTCGGCCTTGTCCGCGATGGAGTTGGGACCTGTGTCGAGCCCCACGAGAGCGATCACTCGTTCCTGGAGTTCGGCGAAGTCGGCCACCGGCTGGCCATTCATCGCAATTCCGCCGAGCCCAGTCTCACCAGCGGTCAGACGAATGCGAATCGGGGGAATCTGCTCATCATCCGGCGCGGCTGCGGCCGCCGCACCAAGCGGCATCCGCACATCGAAATCTCCCTCAGGCTGCACAATCTTCAGCGACATGATGAAGAACGCAAGCAACTGAAACACGATGTCGATCATCGGCGTCATGTTGACATCGATCTTGTCCGCCAAGCCAGATCGAGACGGATCTCTCTCCACTACGGCCATCGCTCAACCTCCATCGTCGTACTTGGCACGCAGGGCAAACTTTTCAAAGCCCTTCTCTTGGCAGATCCGAATGATCTCCTGCACATCACCCGTCAGCGAGCGGCCATCCGCGCGCACGATGATCGTGGCTGCGGCTGGCTCCTTGTTCGTGTCGAGCATCACCGTTTTCTCACGCTCGAGTACCGTCCCCAGCGATCCCACATCAAACAACTCTCCGGCGTAGACCAGAGAGCCAGCGCTCGTGAGTTGCAGCGTGATGGGCACCTCAAATGGCGCCTCTGCAGGCTTCGCCAACTGGCTGGAAGGAAGTTGAATGCGGTCGTCTTGTTCGGCCTCTGAGAAGTTGACCACGAACATGAAGAACGCAATCAACTGAAACGTCATATCGATCATCGGCGTCATGTCGATGTCGGCAACGGCGGGTCCTTGGGATCGGCGTCTGAACATGAATCTCGGAGCCGGGGATCGGCCCCGGCCGTTCTCCTTGAGACAAGACCTGAACTAGGCATTCGCCGACGGAGTTGCAGACTGACTGGATCGCTTGCTGAAACGGGTCATCACCTTCATAGC
>JBMTLP010000280.1:0-4946 GCA_049433245.1 Pirellulales bacterium | reverse complement strand
GGGCCAGGAGAGTTCTTCGTGATGCCGTGTGGTCGGCAAGCCGCTGGGCTTGTCCACCACGACAAGGGCGTCGTCGAGGTAGACAATCTCGACATCCTCCGGCTTGGGAGGAGCTGGCGCCGCCGTTGCCAAAATCTTGATGACTTCGCCCCCTTTGAGCCGGCGGGCGGGATCGGTGCAGATGTTGCCGTCGATCATCACCTTTCTCGCCTGGGCGAGTTTGCCCACCGCAGCCCAACTCAGGGGGGCGAGGCAGCGACGCAGGCAGGCGGCAACCGTGGCGCCCGCATCGGACGCTGGCACGTGATAGGTTTGGGAAGACTCGGGGCGACGGTCGTGAGGTTTCTGTGACTTGGGCATGAAGTACTGCGGAAAGGGCGGGAGCCTGGCTCAAAGAAGCCGTCTGGCTGACGCGAGTATCCATCAATCCGGTGCGGAAACCAACGATCCTTGACCAGGCCCGCCCCCCATCTAGACTCAAAACTCAAAGAAACGTTCTTTTTCGCGAGGAATTCTGACGTGCCCGGCACCTGCGTCGTGGGTCTTCAGTGGGGCGACGAGGCCAAGGGCAAGCTCGTTGACATCCTCACCGAGAGCCACGAAATCGTTGTTCGTTATCAGGGTGGAGCTAACGCTGGTCATACCGTCGTTTCCGGCGGTGAGACCTGGAAGCTCTCCCTCATTCCCAGTGGCATTCTCCGCGACGACGTGACCTGCGTGGTCACGGGGGGGGTTGTGCTCGATCCGGCCAACGTGATCCGAGAGATCGACGGACTGGAGGCACGGGGCGTGCGAGTGGCCGGCAAGTTGCTCTTCAGCGACCGTGCCCACGTGGTTTTCCCCTGGCACATGGCCGAAGACAAAACGCTCGACGGCAGCGTCTCGGATGGCGAAGCTATCGGCACGACGGGGCGAGGCATTGGCCCCTGCTATCGCGACAAAGTTGGTCGCTCATTGGCCATCCGCTTGGGTGATCTCTACCGCAGCGAGTTCAAGCAGAAGTTCGACCACATCGTCGGTATTAAGCAGAAACTCGTCGGGGATCTCGACGCGGCTGCCATCTATCAGCAGTACACGGCCTATGCCGAGCGGCTCCGTCCGCTCGGGGCAGACACGACCGCCTATCTGCTTGACGCGGTGGAGGCGGGCAAGCCGGTGCTGTTTGAGGGGGCGCAAGGGTCGCTGCTCGACATCGATCACGGCACCTTTCCGTACGTCACGAGCAGCAACTCGTCGGGCGTGGGTGTTTCGAGCGGTTCGGGGGTTCCTGGCCGCTGGATCAACCGCGTGATTGGCGTGGTGAAGGCGTAT
Organism: Pirellulales bacterium; assembly: GCA_049433245.1. GTDB lineage: Bacteria > Planctomycetota > Planctomycetia > Pirellulales > UBA1268 > M30B53. Next base: position 3,635 of record JBMTLP010000280.1, on the reverse strand, counting down.
TCAACCCGCGTGGGTGGTGGCCCCATGCCGACCGAACAGGACAACGACGTTGGAGCCCATCTTCGCGAGCGCGGACGCGAATACGGTACGGTGACGCAGCGGCCCCGGCGGTGTGGCTGGTTTGACGCTGTGGCTGCCCGTTACACCGCACGGCTCTCAGGGGCGGACGAACTGGCGGTCATGTTGCTCGACGTGCTCGGTGGGCTCGATGAGCTGAAGATCTGCTCGGCCTATCGCATCAACGGCCAGCGGGTCACGCAGTTTCCCGCCCATGTCGACGATCTACGGGTCGCTGAGCCAGAGTTTGAAACCCTTCCTGGTTGGAAAGAGGAGATCAGCGGTGTCCGCTCGGAAGCGGATCTCCCTGAAGCGGCCAAGCGGTACATCGCCCGCATCGGCGAACTGCTCGGTCGACCCGTCTCCATCGTTTCCGTCGGGCCTGATCGTGCCGAGACGATCCGCTGCGGCGGATGATGAGGTGGGCTGCGGGCGGGCCTGCGTCGGTTTGAACGAGTTCGCCTTGTTGATTCGCCTCTCTTACGGGGGAGAATACCGGGTATGGCTACAACGAACCCTTCCCGGTTTTCCCACGCAGACGATGCGCCCGAACCGCAGACGCGGCTTGGGCGGGTGTCGCGTGAGACGCTGCCGCGGCACGTGGCCATTATCATGGATGGCAATGGCCGCTGGGCGCAGGCACAGGGGTTGCCCCGCATCGAAGGGCATCGCAAGGGGGTGTCCAGCGTCCGCCGCACCACTGAGCACGCGGCCCGACTTGGATTGGGACAACTCACGCTCTACTGCCTTTCCAGTGAAAACTGGAGGAGACCGGCGGCCGAGTTGGAGTTCCTGATGTGTCTCCTTGAGAAGTACATGATCGAGGAACGGGATCTGATCATGCGGGAAAACATCCGCGTCCGCATGATCGGCCGCCGGGAAGGGTTGCCTGCTGCCACACTCGCGGAACTCGACCGAACGGTTGAACTCTCGAGTGGCAACACCGGGATGACCCTTTGCCTTGCGATTAACTACGGCGCCCGAGATGAGATTGCGACGGCAGCGAGGCGCCTCGTGGACGATGTCAGCAGTGGTCTGGTTGAGGCACAGAACATCGATGAGGACTGCTTTGCCGCGAGGTTGTCGACTGCTGGGATGCCAGACCCCGACCTGCTGATCCGAACCGCCGGAGAGATGCGAGTGAGCAACTTCCTGCTGTGGCAGATCAGCTATGCGGAAATCTGGGTCACACAGGCGTGCTGGCCTGACTTTGATGAGGCACTCTTTGAGGAGGCGCTCGTTGATTTCGCCAGTCGCGACCGCCGCTTTGGAGGACTTCCGTCAACGTGAGCGACTCGCCCATCTCAGCAGCAGTGACGTCGTCCGATGAGCGGACGGCTTCAAAGTTTACGAATCGACTCCTCGTCGCGTCAGCGATCGTGGCGGTGTTCACCTCGCTGTCGGCTGCTGACGCGTTGGGGTTTGCCGGGATGCCAGTCGGCTGGTGGCTCATGCCCGTGGCAGTCGGCCTGGCGGTGGCTGCGACCGATGAGTTGATTCGTCTCTTCGCCAAGCGTGGTCTGCTCCTGCCGGGCATGGTGTTGCGGCCCGGGGTTGCCCTTGTCGTGCTCGCGGCGATGGTGCGGCCTCTTCAGGCGGATGCCTGGCCTGCTGCGGGCATGGCTGTGCCGGCGCTGGGCCATGTGGCCTGTCTGCTCGTGATCCTCGCGGTGGCTGTGATCGATTACCGACCCGAGCGGCAGGCTCTGCAGCGGCTCACGTCGGCGTTCTTCGTAGCCAGTTACCTCGGCCTCAGCCTGGCATGTCTTGTCGCACTGCGATTCGTGGTGCAGCCCGCGGAAGGGCGCCCGAGCATTCTGCCCCTCGCCAGTCTCGTGGCCGTGGTGAAGGGGGGCGACATTGCGGCGTATGTCGTGGGAGTGCTGTTTGGCAGGTCGAAGATGGCGCCTCTGTTGTCTCCTGGGAAAACCTGGGAGGGTTGCATTGCCTCGCTCGTGGGATCGTCGGTGATCGGTTGGCTGCTGCTCGATCAGTTCGCCCCCGATGGCCTCCAGGGGCCGCTTGGCGGTTGGATGCTCTACGGCCCGATCGTTGGGTTGTCGGGAATTGTCGGAGATCTTGGTGAATCGCTGGTAAAGAGGGAGCTTCAGGCAAAAGATTCTGGCCGGGTCCTCGGAGGCCTTGGGGGCGTGCTCGACATGATCGACTCGATGCTCGTGGCTGCTCCGGTAGCCTGGCTACTCTGGGCATTTCGCTGAGTCCTGTGCGATATCTGGGGTTCGCGGCTGCTATACTTCGCTCGGCGGGGTGAACCGTGTTTTGCGGCATAGCCTCGTCCAACCACCTCGGTTTCACCGCCAGCGGCAGCCGGCGGCACTCAATGCCTCGCTCGACAGTTCCGGTCGTCGATACCCAGCGACTGCTCACGATCTTCGGACCCCGTGATCAGCACCTTAGGCAGATTCGCTCCACGCTCGGCGTTGGTGTTTCTGCACGTGATGACACGATCCACATCGACGGCGATGGGCCTGCAGTGAAGCAGGCCACCGAGGTCTTTGAGCAGCTGGCCCGGATTGCGGCCGAACGAGGCGCGGTCGAGGCCCTTGATGTGGCCAACGTGCTGTCAGCGGCCACGGGTGCAGGCCCGGCGATGCCCCGCGAGCCGATCGAGTTGAGAAATCCGGGCAAGCAGGTGGTGCCTCGCTCTGACGGCCAGGCAGCGTTTGTCAAGGCGATCCGCGAGCACGATGTGGTGCTCTGCGTGGGGCCGGCTGGCTGTGGCAAGACGTTTCTCGCGGTTGCCATGGCCGTGTCGATGCTGCGGGCGGAACAGGTGCGAAAGATCGTGCTCGTGCGTCCGGCAGTAGAAGCGGGGGAGAACCTCGGGTTTCTTCCGGGGGATCTCCAAGCCAAGATCAATCCGTACCTGCGACCGCTCCTCGATGCCCTCCGCGAGCTGCTCGACTTCGAAGTGCTCAAGCGGCTGACAGAGCAGGACGTGATCGAGATGATCCCGTTGGCGTATATGCGTGGCCGCACGCTCAACAACGCCTTCATCATTCTCGATGAGGCCCAAAACACCACCATTTCCCAGATGAAGATGTTCCTCACCCGACTGGGGATGGGCTCCCGGATGGTGATCTCTGGCGACACGACGCAGATCGACCTGCCCTCGCATCGTCAAAGTGGATTGCTCGATGCGATGAATCGGCTGCACAACATTCAAGGCTGTGCGCGGGTGAGGATGGGGGGACGCGACATTGTCCGCCACCCGCTCGTGCAGCGGATCGTTGAGGCCTACGACGACACCGGAACGGAGCCCCGACACCCGTAACAGCTACCGCTCTTGCGGGCCAAGAATGCCATGCCTGTCGCCCCTTCTTCTTATCGACGCCGTTTGAAACGTGGTGCCTCCATCGAAGCCCCCACAGGCTTTTGGGGTCGGCTCGTCGACCAGTTGGTCAGATCGGAAACCATCTTTCGGCTCTCGATGTGCGGGCTGGCGTCGCTTGTGCTGCTGGTTGTACTGCAAGGCTGGCGCCCGCCGTTGTCGCTTCGCCCGGGAATGGTGGAGTCGTATGGCGTGGTGTCGCGGGTGCCGTTTGAGATGCCCGATC